>ONED01000083.1 GCA_900316755.1 uncultured Eubacteriales bacterium | reverse complement strand
TCTTCCTGTCTTTCATTTCGTCTTACTATATTATTGATATCATTATGCGATATTTTTCTCAAAACATCAAGTTGAATCGGAAGAACTTCTATGCTAAGACCCGAGTTTGCCACTTGTGAGACCAAAACGGAGCCCTTTCGGACTCCGCTTTTTGCTGTAAATATACAGTTTTCCTGTATTTATTGGGCTCGAAAAAATTTGAGAAAATATACCTACATTATACACCTATATGAAAATCTTTGTATCTGTTTTTATACTTTTTAGTTCGGATCTTCGGTATAGTTTTGCGGGTATCTTTATATTAAATGCATCTAAGATCAGTTTCAGGTCTGGGTCATCTACATCCATAAAACGATATAAGTCTCCGGGAAGGTAATCTACTTTCCACTTGTTGAGCGCTTTCTGGATCCGTTCGCTGTTTAGCCCACTGCTCCAGTACGCATCCCCATCTACTGTAATGAGCCCGGAACTGATAATTCTTTTCTGGATGATTCTTAAAAGAATCAGTGCAACCATACAGATCAGCATATGTGCATCCACATGTTCCGGTGTGCGGACAAAAAATGGCCGGGTATTCAGATCCCCCTTCATGACACGGAACTGATCTTCAATCTGGGTCAGCCCATGGTATTTATCAATCACTTCCAGGGAATCCAGGGTAAGCTCTGAAGTCACGATCTGGTAGTAGCCCATGCTTTTCCTGTATTCTGCCACTTTGTCAAAGTCAATGAAGGCTTTTATATCAGAAGAATTCATTATTTCCCCTGTTTTCTGGTTCACGCAGTCTTTTTTGAAGAACTTCCGCAGGCTTTTAGACTGCAGGGCGGTGATCCTGAAATTTTCAGGGGTTTCCTCCAGCTTTTTAAGGAAATCCAGGAACTTTTTGTTTTCCTGTTCACATCTTGCTTGGAATTTCCGGCTCCAGTAAACAACTACTTTTTCTTCAATGGTACGGTTTTGACCGTACTCATCTTTGACGGTGCGCTTGATGATTCTGGATTTGTATTTAAAATCGTCGCTGGTTTTTATGTAGTCATCTTCACTATAAGTCCATTCCTGTTCCTTTTTGGTGCTTTTGAGCAGGCTTTTGGATACAATATATCCGTTCCCGGCGTCCAGGACATGAAGGAGATTCATATAATTACAGATCCCACGGTCTGCAATCAGGATAAACCGGGAAAAATCCAGGTCGTCAATGTTTTTCTTCAAGGCGGGACGGAGCGTGAGATGGTCCAGGGTATTGCCGGGAAAGGATTCCACAGCAATAGGGATACCGTTGTCATCCATAAAAAGTCCCATCTGGACAATGGGAAGCTTGCGTTCTTCCTTACAGACACCCATTTTTCTCAGGCCTTTTTCGATCACATTTCCTTCATCATCCAGGATATCATCATCCGGATCCTCAATCTCGAAATAGAAGTTGGTCACATCATAATAAATGATCTGTGGAGAACGGTGAGCTTTCTTAACAAGGTTGGTGTTGATGCGGCGGATGATCTTGTCTTTGTTGGCAGCGATAAAATCCAATGTATCGAAAACATTGTCCGGATTGAAGCCCTCCTGCAGGATTGGTTCATAGTAATCTTCATTTTGACGGACAGTGGCAGATTTGGAAGCAGGGTTAAGTAGCCTGCCAAAGATCAGGAGCTTGAAAAAACCGTAGACATCATACTCCAGTTTTGTAAATCCCTTATAGGAAGAGAAAAAAGTATTCAGCCCAAGTTCTTCGAGAATCTTTTCTAATAATAAATGGGAAAAGAGCCTGGGATGCCCGAAGCAGTCAGGGCTGCCTTCTTTCATATACATATGATATGTTTCGGAAGGTTGTTCATTTGAGCAATAAGGCAAAAGAGCCGGAATCAGCGGACAGCCAGCTTTAAAAGAATTTTTTAGACGCCCAATGTAATCCGGTTGCCCATCGTCAAAACGGGAAAGAGGACCAATGTTGAGTATAACTGTTTTTGTTGAAGTTTTCACCCCTTTTTTGTTTGTAACGCGATCGTTGCGAACTAACCGAAGATAAGGTATACCATTATTTTTAAAAGATTCAACGAACATAATGCACCTCCGTATAGACTTATATGACTATATAAGAATTATATCATAAAGACGTAAAAAAAGCAAGGAAAACCTTGCAAAATAAGGAAAAATTTTATATGGTTTAATCAACGAAGTGGCAAACTCCGGAGAACCAGCGGGTAGCCTTCTTTCGAAAGCCGCCTTGCAAACTCCATCCCGATTCCGGAGCTTGCACCTGTAATGACTGCATATCCTTTTTCACTCATA
>ONED01000028.1 GCA_900316755.1 uncultured Eubacteriales bacterium | reverse complement strand
CCTTTGTTTTGATTTAGTTTTTGTTCAAACCAATCTTATCACAAAGTGGTGCTTTCTTCTTTTGTTTATCTAATTTTCCGAAAATAACTTTACGCTATTAATAAACAGACAGGAATTGACAAATGAAAAAACAAGTAGTACACTTACTAAGACAACGAAAAGGGGAGCTGGTAATGGAGCCGGCTGAGATGGGGTGTCTTCACTCCGAACCCGGGAACCTGATCTGGATAATGCCAGCGTAGGAAGCATACATTTTCGATTGCAGAATTGTAATTTATGATTGTAATTCCGGCACCTGACTATTACAGATAGACAGGTGCCTTTATGTATTTAAACCAGTAGAAAAGGAGGAGAACACGATGAATGCAAGTGTTGCAATTCAGGTTCTGCCAAAGGCAGACAATGACGATGAATTAATCCGTATCGTAGACGAGGTGATTGATTACATCAAATCCACAGGGCTGAGCTATTATGTGGGTCCGTGTGAGACATCCATTGAAGGAGATTATGACGAACTGATGGACATTGTGAAGGAGTGCCAGAAAGTTGCAGTCCGTGCAGGTGCAGAGGAAGTTTCTGCGTATGTGAAGGTTTCTTATCGTCCGGAAGGAGAAGTGTTGACCATTGAAAAAAAAGTCACAAAACATCACCAATAAAATATGGTCATGCTCGGCGATTGTGATTTTGCTGATTGTATGGCAGATGATTTGTTCCTTCGGAATTGTGGACCGTTTCCTGCTTCCGTCACCGGTCCGGGTGGCGAAAGCCTTTGTGGCGGAGTTTCCGGCGCTGATGGAGCATTCTGCGATTACATTATCGGAAGCATTTATCGGGCTTTTCCTGGGAGTCCTTTTAGGGTTTCTGATGGCAGTGTTAATGGATCAGTTTGAGATTTTATACAAGGCTTGTTATCCGCTCGTTGTACTGACACAAACCATACCGACGGTGGCGATTGCACCGCTTTTGGTGTTATGGTTTGGTTATGAGATGACGCCGAAAATCATTCTGGTTGTGATTGCCACATTTTTCCCGCTTGCGGTGGGACTTTTAAACGGGTTTCGTTCTGTGGATGCGGATGCCGTTCATTTGCTGCGTGCCATGGGTGCGGGCAGATGGCAGATTTTCCGGTATATCAAGCTTCCGGGGGCGATGTCACAGTTTTTTGCCGGACTTCGGATTTCCGTGTCTTATGCTGTGGTCGGTGCGGTGATTTCCGAATGGCTTGGAGGCTTTGGCGGCCTCGGTGTTTATATGACGCGTGTAAAAAAGGCATTTTCTTTTGACAAAATGTTTGCGGTCATTTTTTTAATCTCCATCATCAGTCTGCTTTTGATGAAGGGTGTGGACCTTTTGGAAAAGAAATGTATGCCGTGGGAAAAGGAGTAGAATATCATGAAAAAAAGAATTTATGCAATATTGTTGGCAGCAGTTATGGCAGTAGCTGTCGCTGCCTGTGGAAGTACAGAAAAAAAGAATGATACAGAGGGGACAGAACAACAGGACGGGAAGGGATTGGAAAAGGTTACATTTGTTCTGGACTGGACGCCGAACACCAATCATACCGGTTTGTATGTAGCGCAGGAAAAAGGATATTTTGAGGAAGCCGGTCTGGAAGTAGAGATTGTGCAGCCACCGGAGGACGGAGCAGAGGTTCTGGTTGCTTCCGGAAAAGCGCAGTTTGGAATTTCTTTCCAGGATACGATGGCATCTGCACTGATTGGTGAAGATGCGCTTCCAATCACAGCCGTTGCAGCCGTGCTTCAGCACAATACATCCGGTATCATTTCCAGAGCAGGCGAAGGAATGGACAGTCCGAAAGGAATGGAGGGACATTCTTATGCTACATGGAATACACCGATTGAAATCGCCACACTGAAAAAGGTCGTAACGGATGACGGAGGAGATTTTAGTAAGGTGGAACTGATTCCGAGCACCGTGACAGATGAAGTATCTGCGCTGAAGACGAACTCTGTGGATTCCATTTGGATTTTCTATGGCTGGGCAGGTGTGAAAATGGAATTGGAAGGTCTGGCTACAGATTATTTTGCATTTGCGGATATCGACCCGGTATTCGACTATTATACGCCGGTAGTCATTGCAGGAAATCAATTCTTGGAGGAAAAACCGGAGACTGCAAAGGCATTTTTAAAGGCACTTCGTAAGGGATACGAATTTGCAATTGAGAACCCGGAGGAAGCAGCGGACATTCTCTGCAAGGAAGCACCGGAGTTGGATAAAGAACTGGTAGTTGCAAGCCAGAAGTATCTGAAAGACCAGTATCAGGCAGAATCGGAGTATTGGGGATATATTGATGCAGAACGTTGGAACAATTTCTATAACTGGATTAACGAAAATGAACTGGTAGAAGGAACCCTTCCGCTGAATCAGGGATTTTCAAACGATTACTTGTCAAAATAGGAGGAACCAATGACCGTGTTACAGGTAAAGGGTGTTTCAAAGTCATTTGGAGAAGAGCAGATTATTCAGAATATTTGTCTGGAATTAAAGGAGGGGGAGATTATCTCCCTCCTTGGTGTCAGTGGCAGCGGGAAGACCACGCTTTTTAATATCATAGCAGGTTTAAGCGAGCCGGATGAAGGAGCAGTGTATCTGGAAGGGGAGGAGATTACAGGAAAGCCGGGGAGGGTAAGTTATATGCTGCAGAAGGATTTGCTGCTTCCCTACCGCACGGTTCTGGACAATGTGGCGCTTCCCCTCATTATCCGGGGAATGAAAAAGAGGGAGGCACGAAAAAAAGCGGCCGGTTACTTCGAAGAATTTTCTCTTGCAGGAACAGAAAAAAAGTACCCCGCACAGATTTCCGGCGGGATGAGACAGAGAGCAGCACTTCTCCGGACCTATCTGTTTTCGGAAAAGGTGGCACTTCTGGACGAACCATTTTCGGCGCTGGATATGTTGACAAAAAGTACTGTGCATGAATGGTATCTCGAGGTTATGGAGAAAATAAAACTATCTACGCTATTTATTACGCATGATATTGACGAGGCAATCTTGTTATCCGACCGCATCTGCCTGTTGACGGGAAGACCCGGGGAGATTACCAGAGAAATCATTATTCGGGAGCCGAGACCAAGGGGCAGAGACTTTAATCTGTCCGAGGAGTTTCTTCAATATAAGCGGGAGATTATTTCTCATCTGGAACAAACAAAAAAGGATTGACGTGGCCGGAAGAATATAAGAAAATAGTGTGTGAAGAAATTTTTTTTCGGAGGAATGGCTATGAACGTTTTAGAAAATTTAGAACCGGCATCTGTGTTTCGGTTTTTTGAGGATATCTGCAGCATCCCACACGTTTCTTATCATGAAAAGGAACTGAGTGATTACTGTGTGAGATTTGCGAAAGAAAGAGGGCTTTTCTATGAACAGGATGATATGGGAAATGTCATTATCGTAGGAGAGGCAACACCGGGGTATGAAGACATAGCACCGATTATGATTCAGGGACATCTGGACATGGTGGGTGATAAAGTTCCCGGATGTCCGGTTGATTTGGGAACAGACCCGATTCCGGTTATGGTCGAAGGGGATTACATTACGGCAGACGGCACCACCCTAGGCGGAGATGACGGCATTGCCGTGGCATACGGACTGGCGCTTTTGGATGCAAAAGACATTCCACACCCACGTCTGGAAGTGGTCTTTACTGTTTGTGAAGAAGTAGGACTTGAAGGCGCAACAGGGATTGACTTGTCTTGCTGCAAGGCAAAAAGACTTCTCAATATTGACTCAGAAGAGGAAGGAATTTTTACGGCAGGTTGCGCAGGCGGCGTGCGTGCGGACTGTGACATTCCGGTAGAGACGGAAAAGAAAAGCGGTGTGCTTTGTACCGTGACGACAAAAGGCTTTCTGGGCGGACATTCCGGAATCGAAATCGATAAAGGACGGGCAAACGGCAATGTGGTTCTGGGGAGGTTTCTTTTATATTTAAAAGGAAAAGTTACCTTTGATTTTGTGAGCATGGCAGGAGGCGTGAAGGACAATGTCATCCCGAAGAATGCAAGTGTAGCATTCCTGGCAGCAGAGGAAGAAATCGGCGTAGTCCAGGATGCTCTTACAGAGTTTAACCATATTTTAAAGCTGGAGTATGGAGCGTCAGACCCGGATGCGGAGCTTGTGCTGGAAAAGAAAGAAGCGTCAGAGTGGCAGGTTTTATCCGCTGTTTCCAAAGAAAAGGCGATTACTGCACTGAACCTTTTACCAAACGGCGTGCAGGCGATGAGCATGGATTTACCGGGGTTAGTGGAGACTTCGCTGAATCTGGGCGTCGTTACAATAGATGAGACCGGAATCCACTTATGTTTTTCACTTAGAAGTTCTTTTGAGTCTGCGAAAGAGTATCTTGGCGCAAAGTTAGAGCAGCTTGTGGGAGTGCTCGGCGGCAAAGTCAGTTACCGCGGAGAGTATCCGGGGTGGATGTATGCGAGAGAGTCGAAGCTGCGGGATCTCTGTGTCCGGGTTTACGAGAAACAATATGGAAATGAGCCGAAGATTGAGGTCATCCATGCAGGGCTGGAATGTGGCATCCTTTCTTCTAAGGTAGAGGGACTGGATTGTATTTCCATAGGACCGGATATGTCCGGTGTCCACACACCGGAGGAACGGCTTTCCATCCCTTCGGTTGCAAGAGTTTGGGAGTTTTTGAAAGCGGTTTTGGCGGAGAAATAGAATAGTTACGAGGAGAGAGCCCTGCCTGTCGGCAGGGCTCTTTGAAACCTTTAAAATTCTTTCGTCGGATAATGTCCGTCAAAGCATGCACTGCAAAGTGGCAGCTCTCCGGTCATTTTTGATAAATCTTCTATTTTTAAATACCCGAGGGAATCTGCACCAATTTGTCTGCAGATTTCCTCCGGTGTGTGGGAAGATGCAATCAGTTCCCGGTTACTTGGTACATCTGTGCCATAGTAACAAGGATAGAGAAAAGGAGGGGAACTGATTCGCACGTGAACCTCGGTAGCACCGGCTTCCTTTAACATCGTAATCAGGCTGGCAATGGTGGTGCCGCGGACGATGGAGTCATCAATTAATATGATGCGTTTATTGCGGACCACACTTGATAAAACGTTGAGTTTTAAGTGTACTGCCGATTCCCGTTCCGCCTGAGTCGGTTTTATAAAGGTTCTTCCCACGTAACTGTTCTTTTGAAACGCAAATTCAAAGGGAATCCCGGATTGCTTGGCGTAACCCATGGCTGCGACCAAACCGGAATCGGGAACTCCCGTCACCAAATCGGCATCGACGGGATAGGAGTCGGCCAATGCGCGTCCTGCCTGAATTCTTGCGTCGTAAACGTTAATTCCGTCCATAGTAGAATCTAATCTGGCGAAATAGATATATTCAAAAATACAATGTGCATGTGCCTTTTGGCACAGGCTGTAATCAGAATGAATTCCTGTCTTTGTAATGGTAATCATTTCTCCCGGAAGGATATCGCGGACAAATTCTGCATCTACGGAAGAAAGCGCGCAGCTTTCCGAAGCCAGAATATAATGTCCGTCTTGTCTGCCAAGGCAAAGCGGTTTTAACCCGAGCGGATCCCGGATACCGACCAGTTTCCGGGGACTCATGACAATAAGGGCATAGGCACCTTTCAATATTCGGGCAGTATTAAGAACCGCGTCCTCAATGCAGGAGGTTTTGGTACGTTCCCGTGCTATCTGGTAGGCAATGACCTCTGAATCCGTAGTGGAGTGGAAGATGGCTCCGATTTCCTGAAGTGCACTTCTCAGTTCCTCTGTATTTGTCAGATTTCCATTGTGTACCAAACCAAGCGTCCCTTTTAAATAACTGAGTACAAGGGGCTGTGCATTTTCTACGCTGCTCGCGCCGGTTGTGGAGTAGCGGACGTGACCGATTCCAATATCGCCGTGCAGAGAACCAAGTACAGCCGCTCCAAAAACCTCGCTGACGAGTCCCATGTCTTTGTGGGCACAGATATTGCCGATTGGTCCGCTTGTGTTACAGACAGCGATGCCGGCAGATTCCTGCCCGCGATGCTGCAGGGAACTTAAGCCGTAATAGATAGAATGTGCTACATCCTTGCCGTCTGTCCGAAAAATACCAAATACGCCACACTCTTCTTTCAATTTGTCCTCTTCGAGGATGGGATGTATCATAACAAACAATTCCTTTCCTTCATCTTTGGAAAGCGAGCAACTTTTGCCCGCTCTCCAAAAGAACAATATGAGCTAGATAGAGAATAACAATTGTTCGTAGCTTGGATACGGAAGGATATCGTCCGGTAACAATTCCTCTGCTGCGTCTGCAATGGCTCTGATTTCTTCCATTTTCGGAAGAATTGAGTCATGGTAGAAGAAGGAGCCTTTTTCCATATCGTCAATACCTTCTGCAGTCAGTATTTCTTCTGCAAGTGTCTCTGTCAAATCGGACAGGCTGTCATAGTAGCCGGATAGCTTGGTAAGTAATTTGCTTTCCGCTGTGCAAGGCAAATCAGCAACGGCTTTCTTTCCCTGAATCGAACAGGTCAGTGCATCTTGATAATCAAGGAGCGCCGGAAGGAACTGACGCCGAACCATTTCTACCAGTGTCTTTGCCTCAATATGAATGGTCTTGCAGTAGTTTTCCAGAAGGATTTCATGTCTGGAATAAATCTCGCCCTCTGTGAAAATGTGGTGTGAAGTAAACAAATCCACATTTTTCTTTTCAGTGAAGCAGGTAAGGGCTTCCGGTGTTGATTTCAGGTTGTAAAGTCCACGTTTTTGGGCTTCCTCAACCCACTCGTCTGTATAACCGTTTCCATTGAAAACGACTTTCTTGTGTTTTAAGATTGCGCGTTTCACGAGCGCGTGAACCGCTTCTTCCATCTTATCCTGCGGGGTGTCTTTGAGTTCTTCATAGAACTGTCTCAAAGCTTCAGCCACTGCCGTGTTCAGTACGATATTTGGTCCTGACACAGAGACAGAAGAACCGAGCATACGGAATTCAAACTTGTTTCCGGTAAATGCAAACGGAGAAGTACGGTTTCTGTCGGTGTTATCCTTGAAGAAATGCGGCAGTACCGTAGCACCGGTTTCCATCTGGACTTTCTGCTGTTTTCCGAAGAACGTATCATTTTCAATGGAATCCAGCACTGCAGTCAGCTCTTCCCCAAGGAAGATAGAAACGATTGCCGGAGGTGCCTCATTTGCACCAAGTCTGTGGTCGTTTCCGGCGCTTGCAACGGAAAGTCTCATCAAATCCGCATATTCATCTACTGCTTTGATGACTGCCATCAAAAATACCAAGAACTGGATGTTTTCAGCCGGTGTGCGACCCGGTTCCAAAAGGTTTGTACCGGTGTTTGTTGTCATGGACCAGTTGTTATGTTTACCGGAACCGTTGATACCCTCAAATGGTTTTTCATGAAGGAGGCATACAAGACCATGTTTGTCGGCAACCTTCTTCATAATTTCCATAGTCAGCTGGTTGTGGTCAACTGCAACGTTCGCGGTATCAAAAATGGGAGCCAGCTCATGCTGTGCAGGAGCCACTTCATTGTGTTTTGTTTTTGCAGGGATCCCTAATTTCCACAGTTCCTCGTCAAGGTCATGCATATAAGCGGAAACACGAGGTTTTAACGTTCCGAAGTAATGATCCTCCATTTCCTGTCCCTTAGGAGGTTTCGCACCAAGCAGGGTTCTGCCGGTGAAAATCAAGTCTTTTCTTTGTGCATAGAGAGCCTTGTCAACCAGGAAATATTCTTGTTCCGGACCTACGGTTGTAGAAACGCTCGTCACGTCAGTCTGTCCTAAAAGATGTAAAATACGAGTCGCCTCTTTACTTAATGTCTCCATGGAACGTAAGAGTGGTGTTTTTTTATCAAGTGCTTCCCCGCTGTAGGAACAGAAAGCGGTGGGTATGTAGAGTGTGCGATCTTTGATAAAAGCAGGAGAAGTAGGATCCCATGCAGTATATCCTCTTGCCTCAAAGGTTGCTCTCAGTCCTCCGGAAGGAAAGCTGGATGCGTCAGGTTCACCTTTTACTAATTCTTTTCCGGAAAAATCCATAATGATTTGTCCGTCTCCAATCGGTGTAATGAAACTGTCGTGCTTTTCGGCAGTAAAGCCGGTCATAGGCTGGAACCAGTGTGTAAAATGGGTAGCACCGTTCTCTACAGCCCATTCTTTCATGGCAACCGCAACTGAGTTTGCCACGTCAAGCTCCAGATGCGTATTGTTTTCGATCGTTTTCCTAAGCGCTTTATAAATGTCTTTTGGAAGCTTATCGCGCATTACTTTGTCGTTAAATACAAGACTTCCATATAATTCCGGGATACTTTTTGTCATAATTCATTCTCCTTTCGACCTCTTGAAATATTTAGGAAATAAAAAAGACGCTTCGGAAAAATCCAAAGCGCCTTTGCTCTATGTCTCGTAGTATACACCGTTTTTTTTCGTTGTCAAGAAAAAAATGAAAAAAATTTTTTCGAGTTTTTTTTCAAAAATTTCTTTACAAATGGTCAAGAATCGTATAGACTTTTCACATGATAATAGGAAATGGGAAATGACAAGGGCGTCAGATGGCTTGCTAAGGCAGGTCCGTTTGACGCCTTTTTTATATCATTTCCGCAGGAGAGAGGAAAAAATCATGGTGAAATATGTATTTGTAACAGGCGGCGTCGTGTCGGGATTAGGAAAAGGAATTACCGCGGCCTCCTTAGGGAGATTATTAAAAGCGAGAGGGTATCATGTGACGATGCAGAAGTTCGACCCGTACATCAATGTGGATCCGGGCACCATGAATCCAATTCAGCACGGAGAGGTATTTGTGACAGACGATGGCACAGAGACGGATTTGGATTTGGGGCACTATGAACGATTCATTGATGAGAGCCTGAATTCGAATTCGAATGTGACGACCGGAAAAATATACTGGTCGGTATTAAATAAAGAAAGACGGGGAGATTACGGCGGAGGTACCGTTCAGGTCATTCCTCATATTACAAATGAAATCAAAGACCGTTTTTATAAGGCAAAGACGGAGGACGAGGAGACGATTTCCATTATCGAAATCGGCGGAACCGTGGGAGACATTGAGAGTCAGCCCTTCTTAGAAGCGATTCGGCAGTTTCAGGCAGAGGTCGGTAGGGAGAATGCGGTTCTGATTCAGGTGACGCTGATTCCGTATTTAAAGGCCTCCGGAGAAATGAAGACGAAACCCACACAGATGAGTGTGAAGTCCCTGCAGAGCATGGGAATCTGGCCGGACATTCTGGTCTGTCGTTCTGATTATCCGGTGGATGACCACATGAAAGAAAAGATTGCGCTGTTCTGTAACGTGAAGAAAGAGCACGTGCTGCAAAATCTGGACGCTCCTTCTTTATATGAAGTTCCGCTTATGCTGGAAAAGGAGCATCTGGCACAGGCGGTGTGCGATTGCCTGCATCTCCCCTGTCCGGAGCCGGATTTATCCGATTGGGAAGCGATGGTGAACAATCTGCACGCATCGAAACGGTCGGTCTCCATTGCCCTTGTAGGAAAATATGTGGCGCTTCATGACGCCTACCTGAGTGTGGCTGAGGCATTAAAGCATGGCGGGATTGCAAATAAGGCAGACGTCCACATCCGCTGGGTGGATGCCGAAGAGCTGACCCGGGAAAATATTGGAGAACTGCTTGGAGACGCTGACGGCATTCTGGTTCCGGGAGGCTTTGGCGTGCGTGGAACGGAAGGAAAGATTCTGGCAGTAGAATACGCCAGAACCCATAAGATTCCATTCTTAGGACTTTGCCTTGGCATGCAGCTTGCCATTGTAGAATTCGCAAGAAATGTGCTGGGACTGAAGGAAGCAGCCAGCATTGAACTCAATCCGGATACCCCGGATCCGGTCATCTGTCTGATGCCGGAGCAGAACGGTGTGGTAAACATCGGGGGAACATTGAGGCTGGGCGCTTATCCCTGCATCTTAAGGGAGGGCACAAAAGCGTCGGATTTATATGGTAAGAAAGATATTTCGGAGCGTCACAGACATCGTTATGAAGTCAACAACGATTATCGTAACAGACTGACCGAAAACGGAATGGTTCTATCCGGTCTTTCTCCGGACGGAAGAATTGTTGAAATGATAGAATTAAAGGAACATCCGTTTTTTATTGCAACACAGGCACATCCTGAATTTAAGTCCAGACCGAATCTGGCACATCCGCTGTTTCGTGGATTCATCGCAGCAGCGCTTGAGAAGGAGGAAAGATCATGAATCAGTTATACAACGAATCATTTGAACACGACAACTGCGGAATCGGTGCAGTTGTAAATATGCAGGGGGAAAAGAGCCATCAGCTGGTTGCAGATGCGCTTCGCATTGTAGAGCGTCTGGAGCACCGTGCAGGAAAGGATGCAGAGGGAAAGACCGGAGACGGAGTTGGAATCCTGACTCAGATTTCACATCGATTTTTCAAAAAAGCCTGTGCACAGGCAGGAATTCCCATTGGTGGGGAGAGAGAGTACGGCATTGGAATGTTTTTCCTTCCGCAGAATGAGTTGAAGCGCAGTCATGCAAAGAAGATGTTTGAGATTATTGTAGAGAAGGAAGGCATGAAATTTCTCGGATGGAGAGAGGTTCCGATTGCACCGGAGGTGCTGGGAGAAAAGGCAAGAAGCTGTATGCCGGTCATCTGTCAGGGATTTATTGAGAAACCGGACAATGTAGAGAAAGGGCTGGAATTTGACCGGAGACTGTACATTGTGCGCCGTGTTTTTGAGCAAAGCAATGACAACACCTATGTGCCGTCCCTGTCCAGCAGAACGATTGTCTATAAAGGAATGTTTCTGGTGGGGCAGCTTCGCACGTTCTTCTTGGATTTACAGGATGAGGATTATGATTCTGCCATTGCAATGGTACATTCCCGCTTTTCTACGAATACGAATCCTAGCTGGGAGAGAGCGCATCCAAACCGTTTTATCGTACATAACGGAGAAATCAACACAATTAAGGGAAATGCAGATAAGATGCTGGCGAGAGAAGAAACCATGCATTCAAATCAGATTTCTGCAGATGATATGACAAAGATTTTACCGGTCGTCAATGTAAACGGCTCGGATTCTGCCATGCTGGATAATACACTGGAATTTCTGGTGATGAACGGCATGGATCTGCCGCTTGCCGCCATGATTACCATACCGGAGCCATGGACGCACAATGATACGATTTCTCAGGAAGGACGGGATTTCTATCAATACTATGCAACAATGATGGAGCCGTGGGATGGTCCGGCATCTATCTTATTTTCTGACGGAGATGTGATGGGAGCCATCTTGGACCGCAATGGGCTTAGACCGTCCCGCTACTATATTATGGACGACGGAAGGCTGATTCTCTCTTCCGAGGTGGGCGTGCTGGAACTGGATGAGGCACACATTCTGAAAAAGGAACGTCTCCATCCGGGGAAAATGCTGCTTGTGGATACGCAGAAAAAACGGGTGGTTTCGGATGAGGAACTGAAAGAATATTATGCAGGGAAAGAACCCTATGGGGAATGGCTGGACAGTAATTTGGTGACGCTCCATGAATTAAAAATACCGAACGAGAAGATTCCGGAGCTTTCCGGAGAATACCGCGCAAGACTGCAAAAAGCATTTGGCTACACCTATGAGGAGTATAAAACCAGTATCTATTCTATGGCGCTCAATGGTGCGGAGCAGATTGGAGCGATGGGAATCGATACCCCGATTGCAGTATTGTCAAAGGAATATCAGCCACTGTTTTATTATTTTAAGCAGTTGTTTGCACAGGTAACCAATCCGCCGATTGATGCCGTCCGGGAAAAAATCGTAACGTCAACCACGGTATATGTGGGCAAAAACGGAAATCTGCTGGAAGAAAAAGGGGAAAACTGTCAGGTATTGAAAATCGAGAATCCCATCTTGTCTGACCTTGATATGATGAAGATTATGACAATCAAGAAACCGGGCTTCAAGGTGGCGAAGGTTCCGATTATCTTTTATAAGAGCACACCGATTGACCGTGTGCTTGACCATTTGTGTATTGAAGTGGATAAGGCATATCGGAAGGGAGCCAATATTTTGGTGCTCTCAGACCGCGGTGTGGACGAAAACCACGTGGCACTTCCGTCTCTTCTGGCGGTGGCAGCAGTGCATAAGCATCTGGTGCAGACGAAAAAATGTACATCCATGTCCCTGATTCTGGAATCTGCAGAGCCTAGAGAAGTACATCATTTTGCAACGCTTTTGGGCTACGGCGCAAGTGCGGTGAACCCGTATCTGGCGCATGCAACGATTGCGGAACTGGTGGAAAACGGCGCATTAAATAAAGATTACTATGCGGCTGCGGAGGATTATGATCATGCGATTCTGCAAGGAATCGTGAAGATTGCATCCAAAATGGGAATCTCAACGATTCAGTCCTACCAGGGCAGCAAGATTTTTGAGGCAATCGGTATCGCAGAGGATGTGATTGATAGATATTTTACCGGCACGGTCAGCCGTGTGGGCGGTATTTCTCTGGAGGATATCGCGGTGCAGACAGATGAGCAGCATTCCAAAGCCTTTGACCCGTTGGGACTGGATACGGACCTGACGCTCATTTCTATGGGGCGGCATAAGATGCGCAGCCAGGGAGAACAGCACAGATATAATCCGCAGACGATTCATATGCTTCAGCAGGCAACCAGAGAAGGGGATTATGAGAAGTTTAAGACCTATACGAAGATGGTAGATGCAGAAGAAACCGGATATTTGCGGAGTCTGATGGACTTTAAATATCCGGAGAAAGGAATTGATCTTTCTGAAGTAGAGAGCGAGGAATCCATCGTGAAGCGGTTTAAGACGGGAGCCATGTCCTACGGCTCTATTTCCGAGGAAGCACATGAGGCGCTGGCGATTGCAATGAACCATCTTCACGGGAAGTCAAACAGTGGTGAGGGCGGTGAAAGCGATGAAAGACTGGAATCTGCCGGAACCAACCATGACAGAAGCTCTGCGATTAAGCAGGTGGCCAGCGGACGTTTTGGCGTCACCAGCCGCTATTTGGTCAGCGCCAAGGAAATCCAGATTAAGATGGCGCAGGGTGCAAAACCGGGTGAGGGCGGACATCTGCCGGGCAAGAAAGTCTATCCGTGGATTGCCAAAACCAGACATTCTACCCCGGGAGTCAGCCTGATTTCTCCACCGCCGCACCATGATATCTATTCGATTGAAGATTTGGCACAATTGATTTATGACTTGAAAAATGCAAATAAATATGCCCGCATTTCCGTAAAATTAGTTTCGGAGGCCGGCGTGGGAACAGTTGCAGCAGGAGTTGCAAAGGCAGGAGCACAGGTTATTCTGGTATCCGGCTATGACGGCGGCACCGGAGCAGCGCCCATAAGCTCTATTCACAATGCAGGACTTCCGTGGGAACTTGGGCTTTCAGAAACCCATCAGACCCTGTTACAAAACGGGCTTCGAAACCGGGTGGTTATCGAGACGGACGGGAAGCTGATGAGTGGTCGTGACGTGGCAGTCGCAGCGCTTCTTGGAGCAGAAGAATTCGGGTTTGCAACCGCACCGCTGGTGACCCTTGGCTGTGTGATGATGCGGGTATGTAATCAGGATACCTGTCCGATGGGAATTGCAACACAGAATCCGGAGCTTCGCAAGCGATTTGAAGGAAAACCGGAGTATGTGGAACACTTTATGCTGTTTGTTGCAAGAGAACTGCGGGAATACATGGCAAAACTGGGTGTGCGCACCATGGATGAGATGGTAGGCCGTACCGATTTGTTAAAGAAGCGGGAGGGTCTGACCGGAAGGGAAGCGAAGATAGATTTGAACAAAATCCTGAATCCGAATCCTGAGACAGACCGGGCAAAATGTGTATTTAACCCGGACTGCGTCTATGATTTTGAATTGGAAAAAACGAAGGATGAGGCGGTTCTTTTAAAGACAAAGGGAATCCAGAATGCCATCCAAAAGGGAACAAAGAAAACTGCGGAGATTCATTTGACGAATATAGACCGTACGTTTGGAACCCTTCTGGGTTCGGAGATTACCAGAAACCATCCGGAAGGACTTGCGGAAGATACGATTACGATTCAGTGTACGGGTGCAGGCGGACAGAGCTTTGGCGCATTTATTCCAAAAGGGCTGACGCTCAGCCTTTGCGGAGACAGCAACGACTATTTCGGAAAAGGATTGTCCGGCGGAAAGCTTGTGGTCTATGCGCCGGAGAATGCAGCATATGAGGCAGAGGAAAATATTATTATTGGAAATGTTGCCCTGTATGGAGCAACCTCCGGGGAAGCCTACATTGCCGGCATGGCAGGAGAGCGTTTCTGCGTGCGAAATTCCGGAGCGATTGCGGTAGTAGAAGGCGTGGGCGAGCACGGATGCGAATATATGACAGGCGGTCGTGCCGTAATCCTCGGACCTACCGGAAAGAATTTTGCGGCAGGTATGAGCGGTGGTATTGCATATGTATTGGATGAAAAGAACCGGTTGTACCGGAATCTGAACAAAGAGATGGTACTGATGGAAAAAGTGGAAAGCAAGGCAGACCGGGAAGAACTGCGAGCGATTCTGGAGGCGCATGTCAGATATACCGGCTCTTTGAAGGCAAAAACAGTGCTTGCTGACTTTGAGGAGTATCTTCCGAAATTTAAGAAGATTATTCCGGAAGAATACAAGAAAGTAACGCAGCAGTAGAAGGAGGAGAAAGACATGGGAAAATCAACAGGTTTTTTAGAATATGAGAGAAAAACGGGTCCGGAAACTCCTGCAGCGGAGCGTATCCGGAATTTCAAGGAATTTCACGGGAGACTTTCGGAAGAAGAACAGCGCCTGCAGGGAGCACGCTGCATGGAATGCGGGGTTCCCTTCTGTCAGGCGGGATGCATGATTGCAGGGATGGCTTCCGGATGTCCGCTCCACAATCTGGTACCGGAAGTGAATGACCTGGTATATCAGGGAAACTATGAGCAGGCGTATGTGCGTCTCAGTAAGACACACAGCTTTCCGGAGTTTACTTCCAGAGTGTGTCCGGCACTCTGTGAGGCGGCCTGCACCTGCGGTCTGCATGCAGGACCGGTTTCCACAAAGGAAAATGAAAAAGCAGTTATCGAATATGCGTATGCCCATGGTCTGGTAAAGCCTGACCAGCCGAAGGTGCGGACCGGAAAAAAGGTAGCGGTTGTGGGTAGCGGACCGGCAGGACTTGCGGCAGCGCAGCAACTCAATCGCAGAGGTCACAGCGTGACCGTCTTTGAACGGAGCGACCGGCCGGGCGGACTTCTTCGTTACGGAATTCCGAATATGAAGCTGGATAAAGCAGTGATTGACCGGAGAATAGCGGTTATGGAGAACTCCGGAATCGAGTTTCGGTGTGGTGTCAATGTAGGAAAAGAGATTACCGGAGAGGAACTGTTAAAAGAATACGACCGGGTGATTCTTGCCTGCGGAGCATCCAATCCGAGAAACATCAACGTGCCGGGAAGAGAAGCGGGCGGTATCTATTTTGCGGTGGATTTTCTTTCCCGCGTGACAAAGCAGCTTCTGGATACGAATTTTGAACAGGTTCCCTATGAGTTGGCAAAAGGGAAGAACGTGGTAGTCATCGGAGGAGGTGACACCGGAAATGACTGTGTGGGAACGGCAATCCGTCTTGGCGCAGCCAGTGTGGTTCAGCTTGAGATGATGCCAAAACCATCAGAGGAGCGGCTTTTGAGCAATCCGTGGCCGGAATGGCCGAAGGTCCTAAAGACGGATTATGGTCAGGAGGAAGCAATCGAAGTCTTCGGTCATGACCCAAGGATTTATCAGACGACAGTGACCGAATTTTTGAAAAATGAGGAAGGCAATGTCTGTGGCGCAAAGGTTGTCAGCCTGACTCCGGAGTATGACGAAGCGGCAAAAAGGGTAGTTATGAAGCCGGTATCCGGCAGTGAAAAAGAGATTCCGGCGGATTTAGTATTGATTGCAGCAGGTTTTTTGGGCTGTGAGGGTTACATTCCGGACAGTTTCGGTGTAGAATGTAATGCAAGAACCAATGTAAATACAGCGGCAGGTTCTTTCAAGACTAATGTGGAACGGGTCTTTTCCGCAGGAGATATGCATAGAGGGCAGTCTTTGGTGGTCTGGGCGATTGCAGAAGGCAGAGCTGCGGCGAAAGAAGTGGACGCCTCTATGATGGGATACACCAACCTGTGACAGCAGATTACAAAACAGAATAAGGAGAGAGTGTGCGATGAAAACAAAGGCAGAGATTTTAGATTTAGTGGAACGGGAGGACGTGGAGTTTATCCGGCTGCAGTTTACCGACATGTTCGGTAACCTGAAAAACGTGGCGGTGACCGCTGCCCAGCTGGGGCGTGTTCTAGATAAGAAATACGCATTTGACGGCTCCTCTGTGTTTGGAGACAATAATACGATTGAAGAAGAATATTATCTGGTTCCGGATATGGATACCTTTGCGATTCTCCCATGGAGACCCCAGCACGGGAAAGTGGCAAGGCTGCTTTGTGATGTGTGTGACGAAGATGGAAATACGCTGGAAATGAGCCCGCGTACCATTTTAAAACGGGCGATTCAGTCAGCAAAAGAAAAGGGTTATACCTTCTATATTGACCCGGAGTGTGAATTTTTCCTATTTCACACCGATGAAGACGGGATTCCGACCACAGTCACCCATGAAACGGCAGGATATATGGATGTGGGACCTTTGGATTTGGGTGAAAATGCAAGAAGAGATATTGTGCTTGCACTGGAGGAGATGGGATTTGAGATTGAGTCTTCCCATCATGAAAGCGCTCCCGGACAGCATGAAATCGATTTTCAGGAGGCAGAACCGCTTCATATTGCAGATTCCATGGTGACTTTTAAGTCTGCAGTGAAGTCTATTTCCAGACGGTTCGGACTGCACGCTACGTTTATGCCGAAGCCCAAGCAAGGGGTTGCAGGCTCCGGACTTCATATCAATATTTCCGTCTATAAGGATGGCAGAAATGTGTTCAATTCCAATGACCGGACGGAAGTCACAGAAGAGGCAAAATGGTTTATGGGAGGCATTTTAAAGCATGTAAAAAGTATGTGCGCCATTACGAATCCGCTGGTGAATTCTTATAAGCGGATTGTGTCCGGATTTGAGGCGCCACAGGATATTATGTGGACCTGCAGACATCGGAATGCTTCGGTGAAGGTTCGCACGCGTCTGGGAGAGGATTCCAAGATTGAACTTCGTTTTCCGGACCCGTCGGCAAATCCGTACCTTGCAATCGCAATCTGCATGGCGGCAGGGTTGGATGGTCTGGAGAGAAGACTGGATCCCGGTTCTTCAGATGTCTCACAGGGCAGTCTCCCGGGAACGCTTCGGGAAGCAATTGGATTTTTAAGGGAAGATACATTTATACAAGAGGAATTTGGAAAAGAATTTGTGCAGATTTATGCAGAGGCAAAGATGCAGGAGTGGGATGCATATATGACCCAGGTATCTGATTGGGAAATCAATCAGTATCTGAACCGGATTTAGAGGTGGCAGTATGGGCAGTATTATCATAGCTCTGCCCAAAGTCGAGAATGCGAAACATATCAGTGATATCTTAAGACGCCGTGGTTTGGAGACATCCGTCATATGTACGACAGCATCGACTGTGCTTTCTCAGGTACATCAGTTAGACAGTGGGATTGTCATATGCGGGAGTCGGTTATCCGACATGTATTATACCCAGTTGGCAGAGTATCTGCCGGAGTATTTTGAAATGCTCCTGTTAGCTTCAGCACCGGTATTGGAGACGTGTCCGCCGGATGTTGTGGCACTTCCTCTCCCTGTCCGTCCGGGCGATTTGGTGGGCACGGTAGAAATGATGCTTGCCCAGCAGGAGCGGAAACTCAAGAAATTAAAGTCCGCTCCGAAAAAGCGTACAGAGCAGGAACAGAATTACATCAATAATGCAAAATGGGTATTGATGGAACGTAATCACATGACGGAGAAGGAGGCATTCCGTTATATTCAGAAGTGCAGCATGGATTCAGGTACCAATATGGTGGAGACTGCACAGATGATTCTTTTAATGATATGTGATATGTAGCAGACTTACAGGAAAGGCAGAGTAATAATATGTATACGATTAATGAAAACTATTTAGATTTACAGGGAAGCTATCTTTTTTCCACGATTGCAAAGAAGGTGGCAGCATACAAGGAGGCAAATCCACAGGCAGACATTATTCGCCTCGGAATCGGCGATGTGACACAGCCGCTTGCACCGGCAATCATAGAGGCGCTCCACAAAGCGGTAGAGGAAATGGGGACGATGGAAGGATTCCATGGATATGGGCCGGAACAGGGTTACGAATTTCTCCGGAGTGCCATCGCAAAAAACGATTATCAGGCGCGGGGTTGCCAAATTGACGCAGACGAAATCTTTGTATCAGACGGTGCAAAGTGTGATGTAGGAAACATTCAGGAAATCTTTGGACCGGACAATATAGTGGCAGTCTGTGACCCGGTGTATCCTGTGTATGTGGATACAAATGTCATGGCGGGTCGTGCCGGAAAATTCAATCCGGAAAAAGGCGGCTTTGAAAAAATCGTCTATATGCCCTGTACCGAGGCAAACGGGTTTGCCCCGGAAATACCTTCGCAGAAGGCAGATTTGATTTATCTGTGCTTCCCAAATAACCCCACCGGTGAAGTGATTGATAAGGCAGCGTTGCAGAAATGGGTGGATTATGCGAACAAAAATGGCTCTGTCATCTTGTATGATGCGGCCTATGAAGCTTATATTTCCGAGGAAGGCATCCCGCACAGCATTTACGAATGCGAGGGCGCAAGAACCTGTGCCATTGAGATGCACAGTTTTTCCAAAAACGCCGGATTTACCGGACTTCGCCTTGGTTACACGGTCATTCCCAAGGATTTGGTCTGCAATGGCGTGGCACTTCATTCACTCTGGAACCGGAGACATGGCACCAAATATAACGGGGCACCTTATATCGTCCAGCGTGCCGGAGAAGCAGTGTACTCAGAAGAGGGAAAAGCCCAGATTAAGGAACAGATTGCTTATTATATGGAAAATGCCCGTATCATCCGCGAAGGTTTACAGGAAGCAGGCTTTACTGCTTACGGTGGCGTAAATTCTCCGTACATCTGGCTGAAAGTGCCGGGCGGGTTGACTTCTTGGGAGTTCTTTGACAAGCTTCTGAATGAGGTACAGGTGGTCGGCACACCGGGAGCCGGATTTGGCGCCAGCGGGGAAGGGTTCTTTCGGCTGACCGCGTTTGGAACCCATGAAAATACCATTGAAGCACTGAGACGAATTAAGGAAATGTAATTGATTTTATTCCCGCCGGATACCAAAGAGTAGTCGGCGGGAATACTTCTTAAAATTATTTTGTAAGATTCCGAATGGTTTCTTCCAACTCAGCAATTTTGGAGTCTTTTTCTTGTAACTGAGACTTCTGTTCATCTATCCGAGATTTCTGTTCATCTATCCGAGATTTCTGTTCATCTATCCGAGATTTCTGTTCATCTATCCGAGATTTCTGTTCGTCTATCTGAGACTTCTGTTCGTCTATCTTATTTTGCATTTCGTCTATCATATACTGCACGGTATTTCGATCTAACTGTTGCAATTCTTTGGAAAACATCTCCATCATCCTCTCTGTGTTTTGACACAGGCTACAGACATCCTCGTACATTTTTCGAAATTCCGGATGCGTTTCAAGCAATTGGGCGATGTCTTCCGGGTTATCGCTGGACAGGAATATGAGCCATGCCTCTAACTTATTTTCTATGCCTTTATTGTGATAAATTTCTTGGGCAATGTCAAGTGGAATAAACAAAAATTCCTGCAATAATTCGATGTTGAGTCCGGTGTCCGTTTGTTGTCTGCTGCGGTGAAGATTGTGTTCCGGAAACTTATGAAATTCACTTGGACTATTTTCATAGAAGATGATACTGTAGACTTTTTTGATATCCTTGTAAGAGAAATTCACGAGAACGAAACTGAGGAAAATACAGTTGTAGTTTGTTTGCCATATGCAAATCCTCCTTTATGATGTTTTAAATAAATGTGAAATACAAGCAAGGATATTTCTCTGAGTTGCAATTTGTTTTCAGAAATGGCATATGAGCCAAGAAAATAGAAACTTTGCTTGTGGAGATAAGATACCATGAATTTCCAACGATGTCAATCATCTGTTACAAATTATGTTTTAGGGCAGTACAATACTGCCCCCGATTTCAAAAATGTAGTTACGGCTTTTTAGCGCTTTTACAATATCATGAGAGGTTTTTAGCTCGGTATCCGTAAGAAGAGCCGTCAATCCTTCATGTCCCAAGTGATGGAAATCCGTTCCAACCGTTGGGATTAGGTGATGCTCTTTTGCATATTTTGCAGCAAGAGCCACCCGAGAATTATGGCTCGGATGCATATTAAATGTTTCAATGCCATCCAGATATTCAGGGGCTATCTGTGTCATACCATTTCGGAAAGGATGCGCCTGAATGAGCAGGTGCTTCTCATCCCGAAATTGTTTGGAAAATTCTTCCACTCCCATATCAAAACTGTCATATAAAAAATCCAAATCACTTTTGTCTATTCCGAAAAGGAGATAGTCATTTATATTTTCGGTAAAACGAAGTTCACAGCCGAAAATGACATTTATACCATACTTTTCACCAGTTTCCACTGCAAGGTTGTAGTCGGCAAGATACGCGTCAATGCAACTTTGTTTGTCCTCTCGGAAACGCATACCACCATAGAAGTGGTTGCAGACTACGATGCTGTGATATCCCAGATTTGCATAGAGTTTTACCGCCAGCTCCGGGGGAACCTCACTGCAACTGCTTGCAGGAGAAGTATGCAGATGAAGTTCTGTTTTGTATTGATATGCTTCGATGTTCATTCCATTCACCATCCGTTTATGCCTCGTTACAGGGAAAATCCCTGTCGAGTTTTTTCATGAGATATTCTAGCACGGACTTCCGAACCATGCAATACCATTTGCAATTTAATTGCAGGAATTTTTGTTTATTCCACTCGACATCGTCTAAGAAATTTATCACAATAAAGGCATAGAGAGTGCCAAAACACAGAGAGGATGATGGAGATGTTTTCCAAAGAATTGCAACAGTTAGATCGAAATACCGTGCAGTATATGATAGACGAGATGCAAAATAAGATAGACGAACAGAAGTCTCAGATAGATGAGCAGAAATTTCAGTTACAAGAAAAAGACTCCAAAATTGCTGAGTTGGAAGAAACCATTCGGAATCTTACAAAATAATTTTATCAGGCATAGGAGAGTCTTCAGGATCTGATGCGATTCCGGTATTCGGAAGGCGTCATCCCCACCTGTTTTTTAAACAGTCTGGTAAAATAATTCAAATCCGGTATTCCGCAGTGCTGTGCTACGGTCTGTATCTGCATATGAGAACTGTTTAGCAGAAACAGCCCGTAGCGGATACGGCTTTGATTGACAAACTGTGTCAGCGTCTGCCCTGTCTCTCTTTTAAAAAGCGCGGATAGATAGCTGGGATTCACGTTCAGACGCTGCGCGTGTGCTTTGAGACTTAAATCGGCGCTCGGGTCGGACTCTGTGCGCGCAATGACCTCCCGTACCAGAGGAGAGTATCCTTTCAAGGAATGGTTTTTCACGAGCAGGCAGTATTTGCGCACCATTTCCTGCATAAGCCCTTTTCCTGCAGACGGGGTCTTAAGAAGCTCTATTTTACCGGCAAATTCGGAGGAGAGCCGGTCCAGATGCAGCGGGTGGACGCCGCCCTGCTCTGCCGCTTTGCGAAGCAGCGTGTTAAAAATAATACAATAATTCTGAAAATTCCGGAGAGAGTCGGAAAGGCGCGGTTTGATGTCCGACAGGGTACTGGAAGAAAGTGCCGTCTCCGCTTCCTTTAAAGAACCGCAGGATACATTTCGAAGAAGTTCATTTTCCTCCATATAGCGGTTTTCTAAAAGTTTTAATGTGAATTCTTTATCAAAGTCCATGTAAAAATTCCCCCATTTTTTCGTATGTGACAGTTCGGTCAAACAGTTACTAAAGATTGTGTGATAATCCACAAAAATTATCCTCACGGGATTGTTAAAAAATTGTTAAAATTGCGAGATGTAGGGCAATGCTGGCAAATAACAGTCCGAATATGATTATAAAATGGAGGATTTTTATGGATAATAAAAATGCAGTGCGACCTTTTGGTTTTCGCGATAAACTGGGTTACCTTATGGGTGACTTTGGAAATGATTTTACATTTATTCTTTCGTCAAGCTTTTTGATGAAATTTTACACAGACGTGATGGGAGTTCCGGGTGGAATCGTCGGTACGATTATGATGCTTGCACGGATTGTAGATGCGTTTACAGATGTAACGATGGGAAGGATTTGCGACCGGAGTAAAATGACGCCGGTGGGTAAATTTAAGCCCTGGATTCGCAGAATGTGCGCTCCGGCGGCGATTGCGTCGTTTTTAATTTACCAGAGTGGTCTGGCACACTTAAGCCTGCCCGTGAAAGTCGTGTATTTGTTTGTAACGTATATTTTGTGGGGCTCTATTTTTTATACCTCGATTAACATCCCGTATGGCTCCATGGCATCTGCAATTTCGGCAGATCCGGGTGACCGGCAATCTCTCTCTTCCTTCCGTACCATGGGAGGTACACTGGCAGGAGTGGTGATTGGCGCGGGAGTGCCCATGCTGGCATACGACAAAATTGACGGGAATTCGGTGCTGAACGGCGGCAGATTTACGGTGATTGCAGGGGTGTTCTCGGCGTTAGCCGTGGTTTGCTATCTGCTCTGTTACCATTTGACTACGGAGCGGGTGAAGCCGGAGGTGGATTTGACACAGCAGAAACAGGACAGCGTGTTTGTAATGTTGAAGAAGTCATTTACAAACCGAGCTTTGATTTCCATCATTGCGGCATCGGTTGTGATGCTTCTTGCCCAGCTCACGATGCAGGGAATGGCAAACTATGTATACCCGAATTTTTATAACAACACGACAGCTCAATCTGTTTCGACTTTCTTGATGATGGGAGGTATGATATTAGCAGCAGCGTTTGCCAAACCATTGGCGAGCCGGTTTGGAAAGGCGGAAATCGGAGCAATTGCAAATGCGGCGGCAGCGGCGGTGTGTGCAGTGCTTTTTGTAATTCGCCCGGAAAATGTGTGGGTGTATGTTGGATTTCAAACCATTTGCTGGATTGGACTTGGGATGTTTTCCATGGTATGCTGGGCACTGATTACGGATGTCATTGATGCGACCGAATTACAGAACGGAGTGCGGGAAGACGGCTCTATCTATGCCTTGTATTCGTTTGCACGAAAATTAGGGCAGGCGGCTTCTTCGGGGCTTACAGGCGGATTGCTGACACTTATCGGTTATACGCAGGCAACGGCATTCGATGCGGAGGTTGTAAATGGGGTCTTCAATATTTCCTGCATCGTTCCGGCAATCGGATTCGGATTGCTTGCGGCAATTCTCTGGTTCTGGTATCCGCTTCGAAAGAAAACGGTAGATGCAAATGTGATGGCTTTAAAAGCAAAACATGGGGAATAATAAAAAGGAAATCATTAGGAGGAATTTTACACATGCGACAGATTATGAATTTTAACACAAAATGGGCATTTTCGAAAGAGGCGTCGAAAGTGCCGGAAAAGATGCCGGGAAACTGGTATTGGGTAACGCTTCCACATTCTTGGAATAACATTGACGGGCAGGACGGAGACAACGATTATTTCCGTGGAACCGCATATTATGCTAAGGAATTGGATCGAATGGAACTTCCGAAAGCGGAGCAGTATTATCTGGAACTTCGGGGAGCCAACTCTTCTGCAACGGTGTATGCCAACGGGAAAGAGATTGCAAGCCATGACGGGGGATATTCGACTTGGAGAGTCAACATCACAGACGTGCTTACAGAGAAAACGCTGTTTGTGATTGCGGTGGATAATGCGGCAAATGACAGAGTTTACCCACAGGCAGCAGATTTTACATTCTACGGCGGACTATACCGGGATGTGAACATCATTGCGGTGAGCGAATCCCATTTTGACCTGGATTATTATGGAGGACCGGGCATCCGGGTGACTTCC
>ONED01000006.1 GCA_900316755.1 uncultured Eubacteriales bacterium | reverse complement strand
ACCGATACCGAACAAAAGTGCAAGCGCCGTACAGCTTGTCGTAAGCGGAAAAGCCACATTCGTGGCGGCATTTCCCAATTCTCCTATGCTGTGACCGATAAAAATCTGGTCCACCATGTTATAAAGAGCTCCCACCAGCATTGCAACAATGCTGGGAATCGCAAATTTTCGAAGAAGTTTCCCTACCGGTTCCGTCCCAAGGGGATTTTCCCTCTGAACTTCCTGCTGTCCTTCCTTCTCAAATCCATTCATCTTTTCTACCATCCTTTGCAGACATGTCCTACCTTTGTTTCCACTTCTTGTGGGGAAAGCATTTTCGCCTTTGTTCCAAACTGTTTTTTATATTTGGAATTATCAATCTTGGTATCGCCGGCTGCAAGCTCTACTGTTGCGCTTGATACATCAAATTCTTGTATCCGGTTTTCCATATTATATTTTTTAAAATACGCTTTGACTTTTTCGATTGCCATAGCAATGCCTCCTGTATCTTTAGTTGTTCGTATTCGTCGGCAGGAATGGAATAATTGCATTCGCCAGAGAATGAATATTTCTTGTCTGGATATATACTTTCCCATTCCCCGAGAACTTGTTTACCAGACCTTCTCCTGAAGTAAAGCCAAACATACCTGAAGCCACTTCAATGTGATAATCGAGAGACGCATCCCACGCAACAACATGTTCATTATCAATCGTAATTGGCTCATCGGGAGTTACCTCAAGTTCAATGATATCGCCGTAAGAAGATATAAAAATATCACCGATGCCTGTAGTTTCCATAACGAATAACCCACCGGTTCCTGAGAATAGTGCCTTCGCTAATTTTTGAGAGCGCATTTCGTAAGTCACAGATTCATCACAGCATAAGAACGCACCGGTATTTAAACGGTACTGTACATTGCCTCCCACCTTCAAGTGAGAAATCTTGCCCGGAATGGATGGGGCAATGCCCACAACCGCTTTATCGCTTTGACCGATAGCGGAAGTAATAAACATACTCTCTCCCGAAGTCATGCTTCTGCCAATGGCACTAAATAAGCCGCCAATGCCCTTGTCCTTAGCATTTAATTTGCCTTGCAGTTCCACATCTTTCATGAAAACCATGGAACCGCTTTCCATTCTAATCGTTTCGCCCCTTGATAGACTTACTTCTAACAAAGGACAATCCGAATCACCTTTTATTATATAATTCATATGAGCCTCCTTTTCTCGCTACCGCATCTCTTTTTCTTCATTTTAATGTCATATTATTGGACGGTCAAGTTTCATTTGTGGGGTATCAGACATAAATAAACTGTCCATTAGTTACATTTTCGTTCCATAGGATTCAGCCACATTTTCTTCTACATCATCTTCTGTAGACAGAACTTCCGCTTGTGTATGAGTCATTGCGAATTCTTCCACCTGGCGAATGCGTTTTTTCACACTATCCAAAATGGCACTCACCCTCGACTCATCCACATAATCTGATGCATCCCCCATGCGGAACGTATTCGTAATCAATTCCCCTATATCTGAAAGATTCTCAAAACAAATCCATTCGAATGACGATACCAGTTTTAGCTGTTCTTCATGATGCTTCTTAAATGGCTTACAAGTAATCTCTTTTCCTAATCTTATCTGACTCGTCAGTTTATCATATCCCAGTGAACTTCCGCTGTCATAAATCGGTGCCATACCAATCCATTCAAGTGTCTCTGCATTTCGAATCACACCAAAATTATTGAGATGCCTATCTTCGTTCGCAATGATATAGTCAAGCACTATCATCCGGTCGAGATATGGAATCACGTTATGAATACCTAATGCTTCGCAACAGTTTACAAAATGCTGATATCTTGATGTGCTGTTATCCTGCTTCTGTATCTGCATAATACGCCATGCGGGAATCAGTTCTGTGTCCTCGGTTATAAAATCTGCACATACACTGTAAGGAGCTCCTTGATTCCAAATAACTGTATATGGAATATGCGGAATGTTAAGACGCTCCATAATGCCTGTCGCAATTACTTCATTAAAAGGTTGCTGACGAAATGGATTCGAACCACCTTTTACAAGGCATCTTTCTCCGCCAATTATCTTCCAACGTTTTTTCAAATTACCATCCGATGTGTTATCCGGAGAACTAAAGTCAAATACATTGTCTTTTTTCCTTGCCCCAAACAGTACATCCCCTATATCATCTGAAAATGGGTTCTCGAAAAAATTTATTTCATCCCAAGTCAGATTTTTGTCTTCCGGACAAATCCAGTATTGGTCAGAAAGACTTAAACCATAGCATCGAACCAGAAGCATTTTTGTACTCGTTATGTCCAGAGTTTCCAGCGCATCACGAATTCCCGAACGACTTGCCGGAATGGAACGGTCTGTCCACCAGTCGTTAAATTCCCCACGATCTACGATGCCTTCCTTTATCGAAACACCAATTGGAAGATGTTCGGGTGCATATACGTGATTTATCTTTTTTATAAAACTAGTAGCATCATCAAGTTCTAATTCTGCCACTGCAATTCTTTTGTGCATGAACATACATTTCATAGGTGTCACCTCACTATGTTTTGTCTCTTTTCAAATACTTATTTTACTCTTGATATGCCTTCTTTGTCAACATAGGCAGAGAACTGGGGTATCATCTCCTTGTATTTCTTTATAACAACTCCGCCATAGTCGACATTGCAAATCATACCTGCGAGATTATTTAGATGAGTCCTTTGATTTGATAAATACATATTCCGTCTCCGATGACATTTCTTCACTGAATGCGTAATTCAATCTGTCAAATGCCTTTATCTCTTCAAGCTTTTCCACCCTGTGCTCTGCCATGAAACGCACCATCTCGCCTCTTGCCATTTTTGCGTATGTTCCCTTCTGCACCACTTTTCCATTGACGATTTCTCCAAACACACAGGTAATATATGTATCATTCTCTGTCAAATATTTTTCAATACATTTTGAATATTCTTTTGAAGCCAGATTCAAAATCACGCCGTCGTTGTCTCTCACAGCTTCATATAATCTGCTGCCCCATAGATGATACAGATCCCTGTGTCCTCCGATTGCTGCTTTCGCCTGCATTTCCAGACGATACGGAGTCACTCCGTCCATTGGGCGCAATACTCCGTAAAATGCTGACAGAATTCTTAAATGCTCCTGTACATACTCAAATTGACCATCCTCAAAAACCGCCGGCGCCATATACTGATATGCGATTCCTTCATAAGAAAGGACCGCCGGAGTTAGCTGCTGATAAAGATTCATCTGTTTCAATCGCTCATAATTCAGTTTTGCAATCTTCTCATTGCAACCCCACAATTTTTTCAATTCCTCAAAAGACTTTGTCCGAAGCCACGACAGAATTTCCTCTGTCTGTGGCAAATGTTCCGGCAAATCTATATACTGCAGGATCTCCGTATCCACATTCATTTTTTTAGCAGGAGAGAGTATTATCTTCATCGCACTTCACCTAACATCTTCTCCGGATCATCCGACGCTTTTACTTTATCATTTGCACGAATGATCACGAATCCCTTCTATCCAATCATAATAGGATTAGTATAGCACAAAAGGTGCCATATAGTTTATCATTTTATGATTTTTCCGTATAATCGGAATCCAAACTTTTTATTCACTGCGTATATCCCAATAAAATCATATACTTGTTCCAACCGTAATTCAACAAAAAATAGACAGCCATCACTCTGACTGTCTACCCGCTAATGAGACAAAAGTCAATTCATTTTCCAGATTTCGATTCTTCACTTCAGTACTTTTACTTTTCTTTGAGCATTCTTACGAATCCCTTGACATTTTAGCTCTAATATGTTAGAGTATATACGTACTCTAATGGATTAGAGAAAGGAGATTTGCTATGGACACACCGAAAGTATTTGAAAGCGAATATCGCTTTTGTTTGATTTTGTGGGAGAATGAACCTGTTAAAAGCAGTAAACTTGTAGAACTTTGCAAAGAACAACTTGGTTGGAAACCCACCACTACTTACACCGTTATCAAGCGATTGTCTGAACGTGGAGTGTTAAAAAACGAAAATACAGTTGTCACATCGCTTGTTAGCAAAGACCAAGTACAAGCGGCAGAGCTGAATGAAATGGTCGAGAAAACATTTGAAGGTTCATTACCTGCATTTATCGCAGCATTCACAAAACACCAAAAGATTTCTGATGCAGAGATTGATGCGGTTCAAAAAATGATAGACCGCTTTAGGAAAGGAGAATCAAAATGAGCGAGTTCTTCTTAAACATTGTGAATATGAGCATATCGGCAAGTTGGATTGTGCTTGCAGTATTGCTTTTGAGGTTGTTACTCAAAAAAGCACCAAAATGGATTACTGTGCTTTTATGGGGGATTGTGGCTATCAGACTAATTTGCCCATTCTCTATTGAGAGTGTAATGAGCCTTATACCGAGTGCTGAAACAATTAGTCCGGAAATAATGATGGATAGAACCCCTGAAATCAATTCGGGTGTTCCTATCATCAATAACATTGTAAATCCTTTTATCAGTGAATCATTCACCCCCAATCCTGCAACGAGTGCAAATCCATTGCAATTATGGATTCCTACTTTCGCAGTTATTTGGCTTGTGGGAATTATAGGATTGGTGTTATATACCATAATCAGTTATGTCCGTGTAAAACGAAAAATCGGCACGGCAATTTTACTTCGGGACAATATCTTTCAGAGTGAAAATGTTATTTCTCCGTTTGTACTTGGTATTATTAAGCCAAAGATATATTTGCCATTCAATATGAATGAGCAAGACATGGAACACGTTATCGCTCACGAACAAGCACATATCAATCGCAAAGACCATTGGTGGAAACCGCTAGGTTTTCTTATCCTCACACTTCATTGGTCCAATCCTTTGATGTGGCTCGGCTATGTGTTGCTTTGTCGTGATATTGAGCTTGCTTGCGATGAAAAGGTTATTAAAGAATTAAACACCGAGCAGAAAGCGGACTATTCGCAAGCACTACTTAACTGTAGTGTGAATCGCCGTATGATTGCCGCTTGTCCTCTTGCTTTTGGTGAGGTAGGAGTAAAAGATAGAGTGAAGTCGATTTTGAATTATAAGAAACCCGCCTTTTGGATTATTGTTGTAGCGATTATTGCAAGTGTTGCAGTTGCGGTATGTTTCTTGACCAATCCGACTTCCAATAAACTGAAGGATATTGAAAATAGAACTCTGAACTCAATAACAGAAGAAACGGTTGCGGTTTGGGTGTCAGATGGAGAAACGTATCATTCAATAGGTGCAATCAGCAAGGATTTGTTAGAAGATCTTTCAGACATCAAAATCTCTCGCAAAGAAGTATCCCTGAACCGAAGTGAAGATAGAGATGCAAGTCATACACTTGTATTGCAAACAAAGCAAGACACTGATCCTACAATTTACTCATACTTGAAAGGTTTATATATTCACTTTAATTCTGATTTCTCATCAGTTTGGGTGAATGATGGTGTAAAGCCAACTCTTAGCTATAAAGTTATAAATCCTGAAAAGGCAAAGGAAATTTTCGAGCATATCGAAAAATACAATGTAAGTGAGCCGGCTATTGGCGGTGCAGATTCAACTAATGTTCACTCTTTTGAATCAACAGTATCTTATGCGAATTGGGCAGAAGCAAGCGAAATTTATTTTGGAGCACTTAATAGAGAGAAAATGGCTATCAGTAGTGTTCAACATTTACCTATCTACAGATTTGATACCTTGAATGATTTAGAACAATTCAAACGAACATTTGGTGATACTTTTACTATGGATGGTAGTGGGGACGAAGTTCCTTCTTTTAATAATGCAACTGCAAAATATGATAGTGCATTTTTTGAAGATAATAGTTTGATGTTGGTCTATGTAAGTGCAAACAATAGCACCCATCGTTTTAAGGTGCATAGCATTGGGTACGATGAAAAATCATTTTGTGTGCATATCACAGAAACAACAAACGCCGAATTGGTAGACACTGAAATGGCGGGATGGTTCGTAACAGTTGCCGTGACGGATGAGCTTATCAAGAACTGTACTGAGTTTGATGCCGACTTGAATAATGGGATTGAACTACTTAACAAAGCAGACTCACAAGTAAAAACCGCAACACATTATCCTAACCATTTAGAATTGTATGAGGTAACGCCGTCAGAGGACATTCAAGCAAAATATGATAATGAAGAATTTGTGTATCAAAAGTTGCACTATAAGGCGACAGACGGAACTTGGTCTTGCGAAGGATACACATATAAATACCGCTTGGAAATCACAGGAAAATTGGACAATGCCGCAAAAAACACAACCTATATTGTTTTGAGTAATTCAAAGGATATTACATTTGAGCAAACGTGGAAAGCAAGCGGACTTAGTAGCCTGATGAGTGATTATTTTGAACCTAAAGATGCAGTGATCGTTGGACACAAATTATTTTCCTAATAGCTAAGGCATCGCTACGGCGGTGCCTTTTTATCAATGTCTTACGAATAAATCACTTCCGTATCTCTGTGTCTGCTGGTAGAATAACACAAGGTAAGTTATAATTGCCCCGCATTTCGTATTTTACGCCTTGTTGTTCAAATACAGTAGTCATCATTATCTCCTACTGATTTTTGATAACCACACTATAAATCAGAATCTAAATTAATACGAATGTGCGAAATTATTTTTGTATAACCCTCTATCCCAACACATATAATAACATTGCCACTATTGAAAAATTTTATTTGACTTTCATTGGTCCATAATGTATATTATCTTTAGTGGTTGCGCTGCGGAAACTTGCGATGCCCGCAGCCGAGGGAGTCCATGCGTGGGCTCCTTTTTTTACCCTTATTACGCAAAGGAGGAATCGGAAATGCCTAATAAAACATTTTTCACTTATGAACAACAAATTGAAAAACTGACAAACGAAAAACAGCTTGTAATTTCTGATACTGAATTTGCAAAAGACACATTACAGAAATTAAGCTATTTCACTTTAGTTGGTGGATACAAGGATTTATTCAAACATAAGCCATCAGGAAAATATCTGCACGGTGTTACATTTGAAGAAATTACTGCATTCTATTATTTTGACGAAGAATTACGTACACTGTTTCTCAAATACATCTTGCACGTTGAACGCCAGTTAAAATCTATGCTCTCCTACTATTTTTGCGAAAAATACGGAGAACAACAGGCGGCTTATTTAGATGTTAATAATTACAATGTAACACGCAAGACTACTAGAGATATTACACGTTTGGTTAATACGCTTAGTAAATCTATTGCTTTGCCAAGCCCTTATCCTTACATAACACACTATGCAACAATTTATCAGAATGTGCCTTTATGGGTCGCTACTAATGCGCTTACTTTTGGTCAGATTTCTAAAATGTATCAGTACGCAACGACAGATATTCGTGCAAAGGTAAGTCTGAGTTTCGCAAATATGACAGAGGTTCAATTGCATCAATTTATCCGTATTCTTGCAAGTTGCAGAAATGTATGTGCACATGGAGAGCGACTTTACTCTTTTCAAGTAAATGAAGCAATTCCGGATATGCCCCTACACAGCAAGTTGCAATTACCACAGAAAAAAGGACAGTTTATTATGGGCAAGAAGGATTTGTTCGCCGTTGTTATTGCTCTCAGATATCTAATTCCAAATGAAGAATTTAAGATGTTCCGCAAGAATCTGTCTCTTTTGATAAAAAACGTGCTGAAAAAGTGCCCTCACCTCACGGAAGACCACTTACTGAAAGAGATGGGCTTTCCTAAGAATTGGGCAAAAATTACACGGTATAAAAAATAAGCTGGCATTCGCATCACACGATGCGTGTCAGCTTATTTTTACATCATACAATTCATATTCTGCAGACATTACCCTGCCTCTCATTTTTTTCTATAATACCATGCGGTGTCAGAAACAATAAAATTAAATCCTGATTCTTAATAATATAATCTTTCATTTGCTTGAAGGTTCGAATCAGCGCTCGACTTTGCTTTACGGCCAAGTCACCACGCAAAACCGTCATCAGCATATAGATTCCTTGTTCTGTGAATGCCAACGGCAAATATCTGGGACCGCCCCAACTTGAGGTGAAATTTTTGCACCTCAAATTTTCCCATTCATCTTTTGTAAGCTGAAACATGAAATCATCACCTTCAAACTTAGCTTTATTATTCTTTACCTGTCTGTTAAAATTCTTGGTTTCATATCCATATATCTCTGCCAAATCAAAATCTAGCATCACTTTCTGCCCACGAATCAAATAAATCTTGCTCTGAAGCGTAGTTTCATTAATTTCCAAGATTTCAAATTCATTTTTCTTTTCATTTGCCATATGATTACACCTCTTTCTGGCATGTAACACCATTATTTGAAATAAAATCATATAACAACTCCGGAGTATGTAGATCTATATCCTGACCATTCTCATCTGTTATCATTCCTGCTTCGTACTTACGTCCATAATCAAGTTCATAAATGAAATAATCAATATATTCATATTGATCACGCATAATTCGTTTCAAAAGAAACACAACTGAACTCTCATGTGAAATCTGCAGAGCAGCCGCATTGCAAAAATCATTTTCAATGTTCTCTCTACTATTACGGAATAATTTGTCTACTTGTTCTTGTAAGTCGGAAGCTTCTCGAAGTCGATTTAAAATATCAACAAATTCTTGTCCATTCAGAATATTTGTTCTTGCTAAATTCTCCTCATTTTTTCGAATCACTGTATTACTTACCGCCTGATAATGTATAATCGCCAGTGAATGCGGAAGTAATTTTTCCTCATTCTTCTTTGTTTTAATGCTCCACTCGTCAGAAGATTCATTTATGATATATAAATAATCAGTCCAATTTTTTGTTACATCAATTGTGCGTTTGCTACATCCAATTAATTCTCTAATCAACTCCTCATCATAGCCAAAATACTTTGTATTAAGATTTCCAACGAACCGTTCATAGCCCCTATAGTTTCGGAACAATCCGCTTTTGAAACCCTCCACAACCTCTTCTCCATGTATATTGGGATGCATGTCTCCATTAAACTCACATGTGATATATACTTGCATATCACCTTGAATTAAAATAATTTTTCCTCTCGTCATAATAAGTGCCTCCTATGTTTTTCTTTTATAGTAAAACACCTATTAGACTCTGTCATTGGACGGATAGTCCAAAATCCTTACGCCACCAATTTAAAGTAATATGCTTTGATCCGTTCTTCCATATTACTCTTCTTCATCTTTTCTACGTCGTAACTCAATATATACCCGGTTCTAACCAACAATTCCTCCATATGAACTTGATAGAGTTCGCTTAATTTCAATAAATTATCTACCGATGGCAGGATAACTCCCTTATACCATCGGTATATAGGTTGGGGACAGGAGAGCCCCAGATATTGTTGAATGTCCTTTACACTATAACTGCTACTTTTAGCAAACTTACTCAAACGTTTTCCCGTCTCTATCATATCAATTGAAGTTTTTGAACTTATCACGATTGACCACCTCCCAGTTGGCTATAACCGTTTACTATTTTTCTTCCTTCACTATCTTTAATTCTTTCGTTTCCACAGAAATTTTCACACGAGTATCCGGTTTTCGGTTGCCCACTTTACCCAAAAGACATACTGTCTCACAATGCACTGTCATCGGGAACTGGTCCAGCGCCCTCGCCCGCTTCACCTCATACCCGTTCTCGCACAGATATTTCAAATCCCGCGCCAGAGTTGCGCTATCGCAGCTCACGTACACGATTCGCTCCGGTTGCATCTCCACCATCGTGCGAAGCAGCGTCTCGTCGCACCCTTTTCTCGGCGGGTCTACCACGATTACATCCGCGTATGCCTTCTCACCGCCATGGGTTTTCGCGTAGTTTTCGTAGTATGCCGGCAGGACTTCTTCCGCTTTTCCTACAAAAAATTCGGCATTTGAAATCCCGTTGAGGAGCGCATTGCTTCTCGCATCCTCAATCGCCTGCGGTACAATCTCTACCCCGTATACATTCTTCGCTTTTTGCGCGAGGAAAAGGGAAATCGTTCCGATTCCGCAGTACAAATCCCACACGGTTTCTCTGCCCGTGAGATCCGCATACTCTAGGGCAAGACGGTATAGTTTTTCCGTCTGCACCGGATTGACCTGAAAGAAGGAGAGCGGGGATATCCGGTATTTGATTTCGCCGATGTAGTCGGTGATATACCCCTGCCCCCACAGGATTCCGATTTCATTTCCCATAATTACATTTGTGTTTTCCTGATTTACGCTGTAGGTCACGCTTGTCATGCCCGGAATTAAACTAAGTTTTTCCACCAATTTCTCCGATTTGGGCAGTTTTTTCCCATTCATCACAAGGCAAACCATGATTTCCCGGGTTTGAAATCCGTAACGAATCAGCACATGGCGCACCAGCCCCTTTTGTGTTGTTTCGTCATAGGCGCTCACGCCATTCTCATTCATAAAATCCACGATGCTCTGCAAAATGTCCCGGTTTACCTCCACGCCAAGCGCGCACTCTGTGTTTGGTATAATCTGGTGCGTGCGTCCCGCGTAGAATCCGGTCACGATGTTTCCGTTTTTATCTGTACCGATGGGAAACTGTGCTTTATTGCGGTAGTGGAAAGGCTCCTCCATGCCGCAGATGGGTTCCATTACGGTATCTAAAAAATCCGGAGCAAATCCACCGATTCGCACCAGATTGTCATAGACCTTCTTTGCCTTAAAGGACAGTTGTGCCTCGTAGGAGAGCTCCTGAATCTGACATCCGCCGCATTGACGCGCCACGGGGCATTCTGCCGGTACACGGTATGGCGATGGCTCGATGATGTTCAACATCTTCGCATAGCCATAATTCTTCTTTGCCTTTGTGATGATTGCTTCCACCGTATCTCCGATAAGGGCATCCTTCACGAACAGCGTATAGCCGTCGATTTTTCCGATTCCCTCTCCATTCACCCCGATATCTTCAATTGTGATTCTTATTTTTTCATTCTTCTTCATACGCTCAAATGCTGCTCTTCCTCATATTCGACTCAAACAATTTCTGATAGCCCAGCCAATTGCTTCCGTCCTTATCTTTAAAGATTTCCGTCAACGTCTGAAGCTTGGCGTCCGTTGCATCCGCATAATGAAGTGCAACTGCCTCTGCCAAAGCCGGCTTTTTCGGAGAGCCGTATTCCAGTTCTCCGTGGTGTGCAATGACACAATGCTTCAATTCGCTGGCAATTTTTGAAGGAAATCCTTCAATATGCCGCACGCCCTCGCTAATCATCTCCACTCCCATCACAATATGACCGAGGAGCTGACCGTCATCGGTGTAATCATTTTCGGGAAAATCAGATAGTTCTCTCGTCTTCCCGATATCGTGGAAAATGGCCGCCGAATAAAGCAAATCCTTGCTAAGGAGCGGATAGGCATGCACATAGTATTCACACAGCTTCACGATGCTTAAGGTATGCTCCAGAAGACCCCCGGAAAAGCTGTGGTGTACGCTCTTGGCCGCGGAATGCGCTTTGAATTTCTTTACAAAAGCTTCGTCATCCACAAAATAGTATTCCAACAGACGATGCAGATATTTATTCTCCACCTGGTTGATATAGGAAAGTAATTCTGCATACATGCTGTCTACATTTTTCTCGCTGGTCGGCATATAATCCGCCGCATTGTACTCTCCTTCATATGCCTTGCGGAGCTGCTTGATGTTAAGCTGCAATGCATTGTTATAACTGATGACTTCGCCGAATACCTCCACGAAATCCATTTCCTCGTAATCTGCGATGCCGCCCGAATTCGGGTCCCACACCTTTCCGTCTAAAGTACCGGTCTTATCCTGCAGTACCAGATTGTCGTATGGTTTTCCGTTTCTCGTCTCTGCGGAACGTTTTGTTTTACACAGATAAATGGAGCGAATGGTATCGCCCTCCCGTAATGTATTGATAAATCTCATGTTATTCCTCTTTTCTCGTCAAAATTTTACTGCTTGATGCCCACAGTCACGTTGAACTTGATATCCACAAAATTCTCCGCACCGCGGCGCTGTCCGTACAGCGTAATGGTCTTTCCTGCTTCCTGCTTTAAGACCGCTTTATGATAATCTCCAAGAGAGCCTATCCCGGCATCTCCGACTTTCGTAATTACGTCGCCGCTCTGAATCCCTGCTTTCATTGCCGGGGAATCGACTTCCACCTCTGTCACATAAAGTCCTTCCGGTATCTCCTGCACCTGGGACATCTCTGATGTAACGATGGTTCCGGTCACTCCGATATATGGAACGTTCTTTCCGTTGCACATCAGCTCAATCTCACTTTTTACCGCGGAAATTCCGATGCCTGTGAGCGTCTCTGCCCCGTTTTCGCCCATCAGTCCTGCATCTATGATTCCGATGGCGCTCCCGTAGGAATCAAACAGAAATCCACTGCCCTTTTTCGTCGCCGGCATATCTGTCACCACAATCTGGAATTCCCCGTCTGCGCGGATTACGGACGCTCCCACAGAGCTTGCCACTCCGACCCCGAATCCATCCTCATAGCCAAAAGGACTCCCCATTGCCAAAAGCGTCCTGCCCTGCACCAGCGTATTAGAATTACCAAGCACTGCCACCTTGATTTTCTCCCATGTTTCCTGCGTAATCCCGCTTTTTGCCACACTGAAAACTGCCAGATTCAGATTGCCGTCTTTCTGCTTCATCACAGCTTCATGCTCTGTCCCATCTATAAATTGCACCTGGAACAGACTTGCATTTTTCATGTCGGAATAACCGGTCAGAATCAAGACTTCCCGCCCATTGTCTGCAACAATCAGACCAGAGGTCTGAAGCGACGCCTTACTCTGTCCACTCGTCCAATTTTCGTCCTGCCGGATTCCGGTCACCATTACCACACTTTTTTTCGCCTCTGACGCAGTCTCCGTCAGCACCCGGTTCAATTCGCGGTAGCTGTCTATGGTAAGCTCCTGCTGCACCGGTTCCGTTACCTCGGACTCTGTCTCTTTTTCCGTATCGTCATCCTTGGGTATCTCTACCTGATCGGCGTCCTTCTGAAAAACGGTCTCTGCCCATGGTTTGAGCGCAAAAAACCCCATACAGGCTGCCGCTCCGAAAACGACTCCCGCAAGCGCCCACTTCCCAATCTTTTTTGAAATCACACTGACATCTCTTTTCTCGTCCTTTATGACTTCCTGCATAAAAGAATACTCCTCCGGATTCTGCTCCGGCATCTGTTCCATTTCCTGCTTCGGCTCGTGTCCTGATTCCATACACATGATTCCTTTCCTTCTTCTCTTCGTATAGTATACAATATTTCTTCTTTCCTTTGCAACTCAAATAGGGTAAAATATAGAAAGGGGGAAAGAAAATGAATCAAAAAACATTAACCAAATTAGAATATAACAAAATCATCGACCTTCTGACGGAGCAGGCATCCTCAGATAAGGGCAAAAAACTCTGCAAAGAGCTAACGCCAATGACGGATTTGGATGAAATCAATACCGCACAGGAGCAGACGGATGCCGCCTTTACCAGAATTGTGAAAAAAGGAAGGCTTTCTTTCAGTGGGTGCTTAAGCGTAGAGGATTCCATCCGGCGATTGGAAGTCGGAGCCGCACTCAGTACGCCGGAGCTTCTTCGTATCTGCAAATTGCTGGAAGTGGCAGCCCGTGCCAAATCCTATGGCAGGCATGACACGACAGAGGAACGTTCCGACTGTCTGGATGTCTATTTTGAACAGCTTTCTCCGCTCACAGCGCTCAGCACGGAAATCCGCCGCTGCATCCTTTCCGAGGAGGAGATAAGCGATGATGCCAGCAGTACCCTGAAACACATTCGAAGAAGCATTGAGACGGTCAACGACAAAATACACGCTACCTTGACCTCTCTGGTAAACGGTTCTTGGCGGACGTATCTTCAGGATGCCATTATCACCATGCGCGGTGACCGCTACTGTATTCCGGTAAAGGCAGAATACCGCAGTCAGGTGAACGGAATGATACACGACCAGTCTTCCACCGGCTCCACTCTCTTTATTGAGCCGATGGCAGTTGTCAAGCTAAATAATGACCTGAAAGAACTCTACGGGAAAGAACAGGAAGAAATCCAGGTGATTCTTGCCAGACTCAGTTTGGATGCTTCCGAATATATGGAGGAAATTCGCACAGACTATCAGATTCTTTGCGAACTGGATTTTATTTTTGCCAAAGGCGCGCTGGCGCTTTCTATGAATGCCAAAAGACCTGTATTCAATACAAACGGTTACATTCACATTCGTGAGGGACGCCATCCTCTGCTAAATAAAAAGACGGTAGTTCCGATTACCGTCACCCTCGGCGGTGCGTTTGATTTACTCATTATCACCGGACCGAACACAGGCGGAAAGACGGTGTCTTTAAAAACGGTAGGATTATTTACGCTGATGGGGCAGGCGGGACTTCACATTCCGGCGCTGGACCGCTCGGAGTTGGCCGTTTTTGAAACAGTATACGCGGATATCGGAGATGAACAGAGCATCGAGCAGAGTCTCAGTACCTTTTCTTCTCATATGACAAATATCGTATCCTTCCTGCAGAAAGTGGATGCCCATTCTCTGGTTCTTTTCGACGAGTTGGGTGCCGGAACGGACCCCACCGAGGGAGCCGCACTTGCCATTGCGATTCTCTCTTACCTTCATGACCGGGGCATCCGCACCATGGCGACCACCCATTACAGTGAGCTGAAGGTATTTGCACTCTCTACTCCGGGTGTGGAAAATGCGTGCTGCGAGTTTGATGTGGAGACACTCCGCCCAACCTATCATCTGCTGATTGGGATTCCCGGAAAAAGTAATGCATTCGCAATCTCCGAAAAACTGGGACTTCCGAAGCACATCATCGAAAGTGCAAAATCGCATCTGTCAGAGCAGGATAAATCCTTCGAAGATTTGCTGGCAGATTTAGAAATGAACAGGCGCACGATAGAAAAAGAGCAGGCAGAAATTGCTGCCTACAAACGGGAGGCAGAAAAATTAAAACAAGAGCTTTCCGCAAAACAGGAAAAATTGGACGAGCGCAAAGAGCGCATCATCCACGAGGCGAACGAAAAGGCAAATGCCATTCTGCGCGAAGCAAAGGAACTGGCGGATGAGACGATGAAACAGTTCCGCAAATTCGGCAAAGAAAATATTTCCGCCGCCGAGTTGGAAAAAGAACGGCAGCGACTCAGACAAAAAATGGAAAAGACGCAAAGCAGCATGAAAATTGCGCCACAAAAACCGAAAAAACAGCATAAACCGGGAGATTTCCGCCTTGGAGAATCTGTCAAGGTTCTCAGTCTGAACCTAAAAGGCACCGTCGTTTCTCTTCCGGATGCAAAAGGTAACCTGACCATCCAGATGGGAATCCTTCGTTCCAATGTGCATATTTCCGATTTGGAAATCATGGAAGAACCGACGATTCTGACGGAGAGACAGCGCCGGCAGACCTCTACCGGAAAGATGAAGATGGGCAAAGCTCTGACGGTAAGCCCGGAAATCAACCTGCTCGGAAAAACGGTAGATGAAGCGGTTGCGGAGCTGGATAAGTATCTGGATGATGCCTACCTTTCCCACGTAAATCCGGTGCGAATCGTTCACGGGAAAGGAACAGGGGCACTTCGCGCAGGCATTCACAATTACCTGAAACGACAGAAACATGTGAAATCTTATCGGCTCGGTGCTTTTGGCGAAGGAGATGCCGGAGTTACTATTGTGGAATTTAAGTAAGGAGGAACGCTTATGGTTACAAAACAGAAAATATTAATTGTAGATGATGATGAAAATATTGCAGAACTCATTTCACTTTATCTGACAAAAGAATGCTTCGACACCATGATGGTGCATGACGGAGAGGAAGCGCTCCGTGCGTTTGAGACCTACGCTCCCAATCTGGTGCTTTTAGACTTGATGCTTCCGGGAATCGACGGCTATCAGGTCTGCCGAGAGATTCGCACCAAATCGAGCACCCCGATTATCATGTTATCCGCAAAGGGAGAAGTGTTCGATAAAGTATTGGGATTGGAGCTTGGCGCAGATGATTATATTATAAAACCTTTTGATTCCAAGGAAATGGTCGCGCGGGTAAAGGCAGTTTTAAGACGTTACCAGCCGGTAAAGACAGCTCCTTCCGGGGACAAGACCAAATGCGTCACTTACCCCGGCATCGAAATCAACCTGACCAATTATTCCGTTGTGGTAGATGCCCAGACAGTTGAGATGCCGCCAAAAGAGCTGGAGCTCTTATACTTCCTTGCCTCCTCTCCCAACCAGGTATTTACCCGGGAACAGTTATTAGACCAGATTTGGGGCTACGAATACATCGGTGATACCCGCACGGTCGACGTACACATCAAAAGGCTTCGGGAAAAAATAAAGGATCATGCCGGATGGTCTCTTGCCACCGTCTGGGGCATCGGCTACAAATTCGAGGTGAAATAGTATGCGCAGTACTTTACACATCAAATTTATCATTGTATATATTGCATTTGGATTTCTCTCTATCTTCTGCGTGGCGTCGATTACATCGGAACTTATGACAAGCCATTTGGAAAGAGAGATTTCCGATGCCTTATACCGAGAGGCGTCCCTATTCTCCCGCAATTATCTTCCGGGATATTTTTCCGAATCGGTTTCCGTTTCGGATGTGCGGACACAGCTTTCCGGAATGCAAAATTATACAGAAGCGAACATCTGGTTTGTGAAGCGGGACGGCTCTATGATTGCTTCCTCTTCCCTGCCGGGTTTCCCTGCTGCTCCGCAGAAAATTGCGGATTTTAATCCTGTGGAAAATGGGAGTGCAACCTATTCGGTCAGCACATATCATGACTACTTTGGTGAAAACATGATTACCGTGATTACTCCGGTCACTTCCGGATTTGCCACCAATGGATATCTGCTCCTTCACAAGCCGTACGCCGACCTTGTATCAGAGCAAAATGCCATGCTGATTCCCGTATATATCACCGTTTTCGTGATTTTCCTCCTGTCGTTTTCCGTTTTAATCGCGTTTCAGTTTTTCGTATACCGTCCCTTACGCGAGATTACAGAAGCTGCAAAGCAATATGCATCCGGCAATCTGGAATACGAGATTCCGATTACAACACAGGATGAAATCGGGGAACTCTCCGCATCGCTCAACTACATGTCCACACAATTAAAAGATATGGAGGATTACCAGAAAAAATTTATCGGGAATGTATCTCACGACTTCCGTTCTCCCCTGACTTCTATCAAAGGATATCTTGAGGCCATGGCTGACGGCACCATTCCGGTGGAGATGCAGGAACGTTATTTTAAGATTCTGTTATTTGAGACGGAACGTTTGTCTGACTTGACAGCTGACCTTTTGACTTTAAATGAATTTGACACAAAAAATCTGCTTTTAGACTATACTTCGTTTGACATCCACGAAGTCATCAAAAACACGGCAAGCTCCTTCGAAGGGACCTGTACCCAAAAGCGGATTTCCATTGAACTTCTGTTGGCTTCCAAAGTGCTGATGGTGCACGCGGATAAACGGAAAATCCAGCAGGTATTCTATAATCTTCTGGATAATGCAATTAAATTCAGCTCCAACGATTCCGAAATTACGGTGGAGACCAGTGAGCGAAACGGGAAAGTGTTTGTCTCTGTGAAAGACCATGGAATCGGCATTCCGAAAAAATCCATTTCCAAAATCTGGGACCGCTTCTACAAGACAGACCTCTCTCGGGGAAAGGATAAAAAAGGAACCGGACTGGGACTTGCGATTGTGAAGGAAATCATTCAGGCACATAACGAGAACATCAACGTTATCAGCACGGAGGGTGTGGGAACAGAATTTATCTTCTCCCTCACGAAAGGCTAAAAAAGAAGAGCCGCACAAAAGCGGCTCTTTTTCTTTTATCCTAATTCTAGCCTTCTGAAATAGCTCCTACCGGACATTGTGCTGCACATGCTCCGCAATCTACACAAGAATCTGCGTCGATTTCGAAATGTTCTGCGCCTTCTGAAATAGCTCCTACCGGGCACTCAGCTTCACAAGATCCACAGCTTACACATTCATCACCAATTACGTGTGCCATGATATGTACCTCCTTCTTTGCATTTACCAGATTTCTCATCTGTCTTTTTCTTATTCTAATACAATTTCGCAAAATATACAAGCCATTTTCACGAACTGAATCTGAAACATCACAGCTCAGCCGCCTAAGTCGGGCTGAACTGTGAATGTCCCTCCTTTGCATGCTTATATGCATTCAAAATAATCTTCTTTGCTGCCACTGCTTCCTCTTTCGTTGCCTCTCGCGTATCCTTCAAAGGATAGTCCATGTGAAGATTTTCATACTTCACTTTTCCCATGGTATGATAGGGAAGAACATCCAGAGCCTGCACATGGTTCAGCGTTGCCATAAATTCCCCCAGTTTTTCCAGATATTCCTGATACAAGGTAATCCCCGGCACAATAACATGGCGAATCCAGATAGGAATCCCCTTGTCATCCAGATATCTTGCAAACGCAAGAATTCGTTCATTGGAGTGTCCCGTGAGTGCCTTATGCTTTTCATTGTCGATGTGCTTGATGTCCAGCATGACCAGGTCAGTCACAGCCGCCAGAGCCTCCATCTTCTCCATGAATGCATCACTCTTTGGCTGGAACATAATGCCCGATGTATCAATGCAGGTATGCACTCCATCTGCATGCAGCTTCGTAAACAGTTCAATCAAAAAATCCATCTGCATCATCGGCTCTCCACCCGTCACCGTGACACCACCATGCTTATAAAATGCCAGATTGTGGTAGAAGCTTTTCAGAACCTCGTCCACCGTCATCTCATCTCCAGTGCCCGGCTCCCATGTGTCAGGATTGTGGCAGTACTGGCAGCGCATCGGACAGCCCTGTAAAAAAATCACATAGCGCAGTCCCGGGCCGTCCACTGTACCGCAAGTCTCTATGGAATGTATATGTCCTTTCACCATGTTCCTCACAGTCTCGTATTACATTCCTTCGTGGAATGTACGTGAAATAACATCATCCTGCTGTTCTTTTGTAAGTTTAATGAAGTTTACCGCATAACCGGAAACACGTACTGTTAATTGCGGGTAGTTTTCCGGATGCTTCTGTGCATCCAGCAGGGTGTCTCTTGTGAACACATTTACATTCAAATGATGTCCACCCTGTTCTACATATCCGTCTAACATATTTACTAAGTTATCTACCTGTTGTTGATTCACTGCCATCTTAAATTCCTCCTATTTCTTATATAGATATCATTATTCCCCATCAATACTGTTCATAATATTTGGAATGTTGCAAGCCTGATTGCCACAGTCTTCAATTCTGTCCACATCCAAATCTCCTGCAAAGATCTGGTCTTCTTTTCCGAGCGCTCCCGGAATAATAGAGAAGGTGTTTGAAATACCATCCTGCGCATGCCTGAACGGAATCTTTGCAACGGATGCAAGAGATGCCAACGCTCCGTGTGTATCACGTCTATGCATTGGGTTTGCCCCCGGTGCCAATGGTTCTCCCTGCTTTCTTCCGTCCGGTGTGTTTCCTGTCTTCTTACCATATACTACGTTTGAAGTAATCGTAAGGATGGACATGGTCGGAACACTGTGACGGTAGGTGTGGTGTTTTCTGATCTTATCCATGAAAGAACGAACGACCATAACCGCCAGTTCATCTACTCGGTCATCATCATTTCCGTATTTCGGGAAATCACCTTCTACTTCATAATCTACAACCAGACCATCTTCATCACGAACTGCCTTCACCTTTGCGTATTTGATTGCGCTCAGTGAGTCAGCTACAACTGAAAGACCTGCGATACCTGTTGCAAAGTAACGCTTTACTTCCCTGTCATGAAGTGCCATCTGGATTTTCTCATAGCAGTATTTATCGTGCATATAGTGAATGATATTCAATGTATTCACATACAGTCCTGCCAGCCATTCCATCATGTCATCAAATTTGCTCATGACATCATCAAATTCAAGGTAATCTCCTTCTACCGGACGATATTTCGGTCCAACCTGTACTTTTGATTTTTCATCCACACCACCATTGATTGCGTATAACAAACATTTTGCAAGGTTTGCACGAGCGCCGAAGAACTGCATCTCTTTACCGACTCTCATAGAAGATACGCAACATGCGATTGCATAATCGTCACCATGAGTTGCACGCATCAGGTCATCATTCTCATACTGAATAGAAGATGACTTGATAGACATCTTTGCACAGTACTCTTTAAATGCCTTTGGCAAACGGGTTGACCAAAGTACGGTCAGGTTCGGTTCCGGAGCAGTGCCAAGGTTATCCAGCGTATTCAAATAACGGAAAGAAGTCTTTGTTACCAGCGGACGTCCGTCAATGCCCACACCACCGATGGACTCTGTTACCCATGTCGGGTCACCTGAGAACAATGCATTATATTCCGGTGTACGCGCAAATTTCACAAGACGCAGCTTCATAATGAAGTGGTCGATATATTCCTGAGCCTGTTCCTCTGTGATAAGTCCTCTTTCCAAATCACGCTGAATGTAAATATCAATAAAGGTGGAAGTACGTCCAAGGCTCATTGCTGCCCCGTTCTGTTCCTTTACTGCTGCCAGATATCCGAAATACAGCCACTGGATTGCTTCCTTTGCGTTTGCAGCCGGCTGTGAGATGTCATATCCATAAATCTGTCCTAATTCTGCCAGTTCTCCCAGTGCACGAATCTGTTCTGACAATTCCTCACGAAGACGGATATTCTCTCCGGTCATTCGCACCAAAGAGGTTGCAAGCTGCTGTTTCTTATCCTCAATCAGCTTGTCTGTACCATATAAAGCCACACGACGATAATCGCCGATGATACGTCCACGTCCGTATGCGTCCGGAAGACCTGTAATAATCCCTGCTCTTCTGGCTGCTCTCATCTCCGGTGTGTAAGCATCAAATACACCCTGATTGTGCGTCTTTCTATATTTTGTAAAAATTTCTACCACTTCCGGATCTACTTCATATCCGTTTTCTTTGCAGGCATTCTGTGCCATACGGATACCGCCAAACGGCTGAAGAGAACGCTTGAACGGCTTGTCTGTCTGGAAGCCTACGATTTGCTCCAGATCCTTATTTAAATACCCGGGTCCATGAGAGGTAATACCGGAAACAATCTTGGTATCCATGTCAAGGACACCGCCTGCTTCTCTCTCCTGTTTTGCAAGATCCATTACCTGTGCCCAGAGTGTCTTTGTTGCGTCTGTCGGTCCTGCCAGGAACGAATCATCACCTTCATATGGTGTGTAATTCTGCTGAATAAAATCGCGAACATTAACCGATGTACGGTTCCAACGTCCCGGCTTAAACCCATCCCAGCTCTCGTGCCAGTTTTTTTCCATGAGTAAGTTCCTCCTCTTATCATATAATATTTATAACTACTTTTTTTGCTCGATATCATTATACCTTAGTAAAAAATGTAACGCAACGCTAATCTCTCACTTATATTGTACAAAATTCAATACACTATACCTTCCTTATATAAAATTTAAGAATTATTTTACCCTTTTTTCTGTATTTTGGTGTATAGTAGGTTATAACAAGAAACGGAGGATGTAGAGATTATGAAAAAACGTTTTCAAATGATTGCACTGATACTCAGTGTCGCTCTTCTTGGCTGTGGATGTACCAGACAGCCTACAAATGAGGGAGAAAAACTAAATACCAATGTAAACGCTTCCGGAAATAATGAAAATGATAATCAAAGTAAACTGGATGTATTGCGGCCGACCGCATACGGCGACGTGGAAGGTCTCAACTTAGAGCCGGGCTCTTACATTTCCATTATCGGAAGAAGCTCCGGGGACAGCTTCTGGAAAGAGGTGGAGGCAGGCGCACAAAAAGCTGTTGATGACCTGAATGAAATGCTTGGTTACAAAGGGGATGATAAAATTAAACTCACCTTCAGCGCTCCGAATGCACGTGATAATGTAGATGAACAGGTCAATATTCTTGACGAAGAGTTAGCAAGATATCCTGTTGCCATCGGAATCGCTGCGGCAGATGCAACAGCCGGCTTTGTTCAGTTTGATTTGGCTGCCGAAAACGGAATTCCGGTAGTAACCTATGACTCCGGAAGTGATTATGCAAATATTGCTTCCCATATTTCCACAAACAACACCGAGGCGGCACAAACTGCAGCCGTAAAGCTTGCTGACATGATGGAAGAGCGGGGGGAAGTTGCCGTGTTTGTACAGGATTCCTATTCCATGACTGCCAAAGACCGGGAACAGGGCTTCTTAAACATGCTTGCCTCTGACTTTCCGGGAGTTTCTGTTGTAAGCGTTTATCATCTGGATGAACTTTCTGCTACGGCAGCAAAGATTGCAGAGGAAAAAAATGCTGCACTCGGAGAGGGAGAATCCCGGTTAAATGCTTCCTCTCTGACCCAGGAAGATGTGGTACGCTATGTGTTGGAAAAGAACCCCAATTTAAAAGGAATTTATACTACAAACCTGGATACCACCCGGCTGATTGCTAATGTCGTCTCTTCTCTGGACAGGGAAGACTTGTATGTTGTAGGCTTTGACGGCGGACAGGAACAGCTGACACTTCTGGAAGAGGAAACCATAGACGGGCTGATTGTCCAAAACCCATATGGTATGGGCTATGCTGCCGTAATCGCTGCTGCACGGAGTGTTCTGGAGCTTGGAAATGAAGCTTATGTAGACAGCGGTTATACATGGGTGACAAAAGAGAACGCAAAAGAAGAAGAGATTCAAAAAATGTTGTATTAGCTCGAACTTTGATGATTGATTTTTTGCAATAACCAGGCAAACTTATGTTATCATATACATGATACATCAATTATATTCATAACATATAGGGGGCATTTTGTATGGGCGAGGTTCATTACATGATCTCAGAAGCCGCCAAACGGGTAAACGTTGAAACCCATGTACTTCGGTACTGGGAGGAAGAACTGGCGTTAGAGATTGGCCGCACTGAAATGGGACATCGGTACTATACAGAAGAAGATCTGCAGTTGTTTCACTGCATTAAAGAACTGAAAGAGCAAGGCATGCTGCTTCGGGACTTGAAAAATCTAGTCCCGGACATGCTCCGCACAAAGAACAAACTACGACTGCGCAGGCTGGAAGCCGCTGCAAACGACCGGCTTTTAAAGCCGTCAGAAAGTCCGTCGGAGGAATCTTCCAAAGCACAGATGATACCTGCTGACGGAGAGAATATCGAAGGTGCTTTGGAAAAAATAGAAGCAGAAACAGAAAACATGAAAAAACTGACCGAACTCCAGGAAGCACTGTTAGAAAACAACAAGATTCTGGAACATTCCATCAGTGAGGCAGTTTCAAAAGTCGTCATTACCGAAATGGATCTTCTGCTTCAGGTAAAGGAACGGCAGGAAGAAGAGCGATATAAAAAATTAGATTGCCTGATTCGCCAGCAGCAAACCCTGCGGCGCGAGTCTGCACGTCCCACTCCGATGAAAAATCTGCGAAGATTGTTTGAAACGTAAGATTGATAAATTAAAAAACCGGCGCATAAACGGTCAAAACCGTCCATACGCTGGTTTTTTAATTTTGTTTCATATAATTCGCAAACTTCGTATAATTCGGAAGCCACGTCAAATTCACTGTTCCAATGGAACCATTTCTTTGCTTTGCAATAATAATCTCTGCTACATTCTTCATCTCGGTATCTTTGTTGTAATAATCATCCCGATAGATAAACATCACCACATCGGCATCTTGTTCAATCGCTCCGGACTCACGGAGGTCAGAAAGCATAGGCCGATGATCCGGTCTCTGCTCCACCGCACGACTGAGCTGGGACAGTGCAATCACGGGCACGTTCAGTTCCCTCGCCAGCCCTTTTAGGGATCTCGAGATTTCGGAAATCTCCTGTTGCCGGGATTCGCTCCTGCTGCCCACGCGCCCTGTCATCAACTGTAAATAGTCAATGATAATTAAATCCAAACCATGCTCCAGCTTGTATTTTCTGCATTTAGAGCGCAGCTCCGAAATGGAAATCCCCGGTGTATCATCAATAATTAATTTGGATTTCCCGATGATTCCCGCTCCTTCAATCAGTTTTTCCCAATCCTCGTCCTTTAAATTGCCGGTACGAAGAGACTGGGAGTCTACCTGCGCTTCCAACGAGAACAAACGATTTACAAGCTGCTCCTTGGACATTTCCAAGCTGAAAATGGCAACTGCCTTATTTGCCTTAAATGCCACGTGCTGCGCGATGTTCAGTACAAACGCAGTCTTCCCCATAGATGGTCTTGCTGCAACCAGAATCAAATCGGAAGGCTGAAGTCCTGCCATCTTGTAGTCCAAATCCAGAAATCCGGTAGGGATTCCCGTCACATTCCCGCTGGTCTTTGATGCAATCTCAATCTTTTCCAGCGCATTTAACACCACATCTTTGATGGGAACAAAATCCCCGGTATTTCGTTTTTGAACTAACTCAAAAACCTTTTTCTCCGTAATCTCCAACACTGCTTCCATGGGTTCTTTTCCCAGATAGCACATATTGGAAATTTCTTCATTCAATTTTATCAGACGGCGGAGCATCGCCTTCTCCGCCACAATTTCTGCGTAGTATTTGACGTTCGCTGAAGTAGGAACTGCCGTTACCAAATCCCGGGCGAACTCCAGACTACTGATTTCCGGGGGCACATCTTTCTCCTTCAAACGCTCCTGCAGGGTAATCAGATCCACCGGTTTCCCCTCATTGTAAATCTCCACGATAGAATCAAAAATGACTCCGTATGCGCTCTGATAAAAGTCCTCGCCGCTGACAATCTCAGAGGACACCAGAATCGCCTCCCGATCCATCAGCATGGCGCCGACCACCGCTTGTTCTGCCTCTATGCTGTGCGGCAGTACTTTTTTAATGAGTGCCTCGTCCATAATCTTTTCTCCTAAGCTTCTGTAATCGTCACCTTCAACTCTGCCGTTACCTTCGAATGCAGTTTTATCGGCACCTTATGCTCTCCCACCGTTTTTATGGCATCCTTGAGAACAATTTTTTTCTTATCAATATCGTAGTGCATCTGTTCTTTGACCGCTTCTGCAATCTCTTTGGAAGAGACAGAGCCAAAGGCTCTTCCCCCTTCTCCGACTTTAATGGTAAGCTTCACACCACCAGCTTCTATCTTCTTTCCAAGTGCCTGTGCTTCTTCCAGCTGTTCCTTTGCAACCTTCTCTTCATTTGCCTTCTGCAATTTCAAATCATTGAGATTTTTTCCGGTTGCCTCTACTCCCAGCTTTTTCGGGAAGATAAAGTTTCTCGCATATCCATCGCTGACATTCACGATTTCTCCCTTTTTGCCAAGCGCCTTGACATCTTCTAACAAAATCACTTTCATGTTACAAATCTCCTTCTCCTATCATAGTGTCTATGACACTCTTCAGTTGCGCCACCGCTTCCTCCATATCTGTGTGCGCAAACTGCGCTCCGGCTGTATTGATATGACCGCCCCCGCCGAGACGTTCCATAATCACCTGTACATTTACCTCATCAATAGAACGCGCACTCACATATATTTTCCCATAGTATTCCGTCAAAACAAAAGAGGCCTTGATACCATTGATATTCAAAAGCTCGTTTGCAGCCTGCGCACCGATAATCGTCGGGCTGTCAATCTCTTTGTTCTGACACCGGGCAATGGCATATTCATCCCGGAAGACTTCTGCACTACTGATAATCTCCGCTTTCACACGATAACTTGCCAAATCATCCCGGAACATCTTTCTCACATGTGTAATGTCTGCCCCGCACCGTCTTAAGAATGCCGCTGCCTCAAAGGTACGCACTCCCGTACGATTCATGAAATTATTTGTGTCAATCATAATTCCGGCATACATACTGTTTGCCTCAGTATTTGTAATCTTAATATCATCGGCAATATATTGTAATACTTCCGCTACCATCTCGCAGGAAGAGGAAGCATACGGTTCAATATAAGACAGAACGGTATTCTCAATGACCTGACTTCCCTGTCTGTGATGGTCAAAGACCACAATCGTCTTCGCTTTTTTCAAAAGCTCCGGACATTCCGTGATTTCCGGTTTATTGGTGTCCACAACAACCACCATCGTATTGTCTGTCATACGTTCCGGGACTTCCATAGATGTAATAAACATATCGTCCGGATAAATTGTACTCTCACAGAACGAATTGTATAATGGACGCACGGAAGCAGTAATGTCATTCAGAACAATATACGATTTCTTTTGCATTGCTCTCGCCGCCCGCCAGATACCAATCGCCGCACCGAAGGAATCTACATCGGCAATGCGGTGTCCCATGACGATTACCTGATCCTTCGCAATAATAAATTCACGGAGCGCCTCTGCCTTTACCCGGGCTTTGACACGGGTATTCTTAGCAGTCTGCTCCCGTTTTCCACCATAGTAAGAAAAATTCTTGCCATTCTTTACCACTGCCTGGTCGCCGCCGCGGGCAAGCGCCAGATCAATGGCAATCCGGGCATGATTGTAGCTTTGTATATAGGTATCTCCGGAAATGCCGATACCGATACTCAGCGTCACCGGCAGCGCATTCCCGATATTTACATTTTTTGCCTCTTCCAGAATCGAGAACTTATCCTGCTCCATTTCCCTGTAATGCTGCTTTTTCACAACAAAGAAATATTTGTCTTTTTCCATCTTCTTTACAAGCCCGTCACATCCCGCCAGATATTGGTTAATCTTTCGGTCAATCAGCGCAACGAGCAGGGACTGACGCACCTCCTCCACGCTTTCCATGACTTCCTCATAATTATCGATGTAGATAAGACCGGATACCAGCTTTTGTTCCTCATTTTCCCGAATATAGTGGTTCAGCTCCGTAATATCGCTGAGCGAAACAGCCACAAAATATTCTCTTCCTTTTGGAAGATGAAACGCGTTGTCCTCATCTCGAAAATCCTGCATGGCAATGCAGGAAAGCCTTGCACGGTAATTCCTTCCCTGATAAACCACATCCATCTCATTCTTAGCGTCTGCCTCTTTCGGAAACACGCTCCGATTGAGCTCCTGAATATAGTTGCTCAGATATTTATCAACCAGCTTTTCCTCCGGAAATAACTTCTGAAAGCGGTCATTGACCCATACGATTTTCCCGTCACTGAGCATAATCGCATACGGAACCGACAAATCCTTTAGCAGTACATTCTGCACCAACCCATATTGTGCAGCAAAATCTACCAAATCAGTGAAGATAAGCGATTTGCTGTAGAAATACAAAACTGCCACGACAACCATATATATCGCCAGAAAAATGCTCATCAAAAGACCTGCGCGCTTATCAATCATGTAAAACCAGATATTCATCGCAAGCAGAAGAATCGCCATAATCACCGGCCATTGCATATATAATTTTAGCTGTCCCTTCAAATGTAAATCATTCTTCATTTCCTGGTCCTCCCGATTTGGGACTTTTCTTTTTATTCTCCATATCCATCCGGATTATTGGACTGCCATCTCCAAGAGTCTTCACACATCTCATCTAAGCCGCGCGTTGCCTCCCAGCCAAGCTCCGCCTTTGCTTTGGACGGGTCTGCATAGCATGTTGCAATATCACCCGGTCTTCTTGCCTTGATTTCATACGGAATCTCTTTTCCACATGCCTTTCCAAAGGCTTTCACCATATCCAGTACAGAATATCCGTTTCCGGTACCCAGATTGTAAATACATACGCCTGCTTTCTCTTCAATCTTCTTCAGTGCTTTCACATGACCGATAGCCAAATCCACTACATGAATGTAATCACGCACACCCGTACCGTCAGGAGTATCATAGTCATCCCCAAATACCCCTAAGCATTTCAGTTTTCCGACAGCAACCTGCGTAATATATGGCATCAGGTTGTTCGGAATTCCTTTTGGATTTTCCCCGATTGTTCCGCTCTTATGCGCTCCGACCGGATTAAAGTAACGAAGCAGTACCACATTCCACTCCGGATCTGCAGTGTGGAAGTCTGTTAAAATCTGTTCCAGCATGGATTTTGTCCAGCCGTACGGATTGGTACACTGTCCCTTTGGACATTCCTCGGTAATCGGTACAAATGCCGGATCTCCGTATACCGTTGCAGAAGAACTGAAAATAATATTTTTCACGCCTGCATTTCTCATGGCATTGCACAGTACCAGCGTTCCGTTAATATTATTATCATAGTATTCCAATGGTTTTGCCACAGATTCTCCTACTGCCTTCAGTCCTGCAAAATGAATCACTGCATCTATCTTCTCTTTGTCAAAAACATCTTTCATTGCCTGTGCATCGCGGATATCTGCCTCATAGAACGGAATTTCCCTTCCGACAATCTTCTCGACCCGTCTTAATGCCTCCCGGCTGGAATTGCACAAATTATCTACCACCACAACATCATACCCTGCATTAATTAACTCGATACAAGTATGACTTCCGATATAGCCTGCTCCACCTGTTACTAAAATTCTCATTTCTTCTGCCTCCTTTATACTCTATGCATTATATTTCTTAATAATGGCATTCATAGTCTCCCATTTTGCTTCCATATCCTCTACCAGCTTCATCTGGGTACGTGCTCTGTCCAAATTGTGATTCTCTCTGTGAATCTTGAAATAGGTATCTCCCTGCAGATAATCCGTCAAAAACCGCATTCCGCACTCAAATGTCATCACCTTTGCACCCATCGGGAGCATCTCAATTTCTTTCTTCGTAAGTCTGCCGCCACATCCTTCGATGAATCCTTTCACATAGAGGTCGAACAGATTCATGTCACACCACACTTTATCCAAATCCTTCTCATCCTCTGCGGCCGTACTTGCGCCAAAACGGATGGAATCTCCAAAATCATTCATGGCAAGACCCGGCATTACCGTATCCAAATCGATGACGCAGATTCCCTTGTGTGTCTCATTGTCAATCATGATGTTATTCAGCTTCGTATCATTGTGGGTCACACGAAGCGGCACCTCTCCTTTTGCCAGCATATCTCCAAACACGCATGCCACATCCTCACGGGCCAGATAGAATGCAATCTCCTTCTCCACAGAAGCAGCGCGCCCGCAAACATCGTCTGCCACCGCTTTTTTAAACACTTCAAAACGCGCCTTTGTATCATGAAATCCCGGAATCGTCTCATGGAGCGTCTCCGCCGGATAGTCTGCAAGAAGTCTCTGGAAATTACCGAATGCAACCGCCGATTCATAGAAGTCCTCCGGATTTTCTACCTGGTCATAGCTGGTCGCATCCTCAATGAACTTGTAGCATCTCCAATATTCCCCCTCGGAATCAATAAAATACGGTTTCCCGTCTTTGGTAGGAATCACATTCAATGTCTCCCGCTCCGGGTCTCCTCCGTTTTCAATAATCCGCTCCCGCAGGAAAGAGGTCACATTCATAATGTTCTCCATCAGTTCCACCGGTTTCGTGAAAATACTTTTATTCATACGCTGAAGAATCACTCTTCCCTCGCTTCCGTCTTCCTCACGGAGCGTCATCAGAAACGTATCATTGATATGACCGCTTCCGTAACGGATTGCGCTCATCACCATACCGTTTAGCCGGAATCCGATCAGTGCCTCACTTCTTCCGCACCATACCTGTTCCGGATAAATCCCCTTATCCTTCATGCTCTGCATTGCGTCCATAACGACTGCTTTATCCTCTTTGTAAGTCACACCATACCATTTATCCTGTGAAGTCAGAACCGTCACCGTCGCGCGGTCTTCTGCCAAAAGACTGCTCACTACAAACGGCAGGAAATATTCGCATTTTAACGGGTTCGTCTTTAACCCTTCCTCTAAAAATGCCGCAAATCTCTTCTTGATTTCCTGAAGGAAGCTTGCCGTGAAGCCCCACATATTCATAGAAACAATGCAATCCTTTGGAAGCTCGGTCCATGTCGCCCCTTCATCCTCTGTGAAGGCTGCTCCATCGCCCTTTCTCTCGATTCTGGTGCGCTCTACGACTTTCACCAGATACCCATTTTCGTCCACCGTACAGATACCGCGGGCTACATGACCATTTTCTGTCAATGTATTTTCCAAATGGTAGCCGACCATTGCATACCGGTATTTGTCGTCATCCTCATGTGTGGATAAGAAATCATAAATCTTCTGGAAGGCATCTCTTCCATAATAATCATCTGCATTAATTACCGCAAATGGTCCATCCACCACATCTATACAGCTTAGTACCGCATGGGCAGTTCCCCATGGCTTTACTCTTCCTTCCGGAACTTCAAACCCTTCCGGAAGATTATGTAAATCCTGGAATACATATTCCACGTCCATAACCGATTCCATACGGGTTCCGACAGCCTCTTTGAAATCTGCCTCATTTTCTTTTTTAATAATAAATACAACCTTTTTAAATCCTGCTCGTTTTGCATCAAAAATAGAAAAGTCCATAATAATATGACCCTGCTCATCAATCGGGTCAATCTGCTTCAATCCACCATAACGGCTTCCCATACCTGCCGCCATAATAACCAGTACCGGTTCTCTCATCTCATTTCCCTCCATATGTGATTTCCTTTGATTATATACTTTTTTTTGAGAAAATACAAGAACCCCGAGACAAATTGGCTTCTTCCTCGGGGTTTTCGTGTAAATATCATAAGAATGCGGTTCAAAAGATAAAACCGTTTCCTATCTGTCTTCTCTAAAATAGTTCGTTCCCAGACTAGCAGGCGGCTGATTCTCTCTCTTATTTCTCATACTCGTAATCACAAGCACCACCATCGTTACAATATAGGGGAGCATCTTATATAATTCCTTTAGCTCCATATGGTCCATACCTGTCGGAATATAAAGGTAAAGAATGTAGAGCCCTCCAAACAGAATCGACGCAAGGATTCCCACATCCGGCTTCCAAATTGTAAAGATTACCAAAGCGATTGCCAGCCATCCCCTGTCACCGAATGCGTTATTTGACCAGATACCGCAGGCATAGTCCATGACGTAGTAAAGTCCGCCGAGCCCCGCAATCATACATCCGATACAGGTAGAAACATATTTGTACTTTGTAACATTAATTCCCACGGCATCTGCTGTTGCCGGATTTTCTCCCACTGCGCGAAGATGAAGCCCGATTCTTGTATGCTTCAAAACAAATGCGGTCAAAAGGCAAAGGAGAACCGCCACATACGCCAAAAACCCATAGGAAAGAAAAATCTTCCCAAACCACCCTGCGCTTCCCGCAAACGGCAGGGATTTACTAAAGTACTCTGACGTCTTTGACAATGCGATAGAAGGCACATCAAGACCGGAAATCTTAATTAAGGAACCGCCGAAGAAGTTTCCAAAGCCCACACCAAAGGTTGTCATCGCAAGACCGGTCACGTTCTGGTTCGCCCGAAGCGTGACTGTAAGGAAGCAATACAAAAGTCCCATCAGTAAAGAACCGATAAGGGAACAAACAAGTGGAATTGCAATCGCTAAAAACGGATTCAGACTACCGCCCTTGCAGGACTGCTCATAAAAGAAAGCGCCAATGACACCACTGATACCACCGACATACATCACCCCGGGAATACCCAGATTTAGGTTGCCTGACTTTTCTGTAATCGTTTCTCCTGTACTGCCCAGCATAAGCGGAATTCCCTGCTGGATTGCACGCGGTATAAACGCAACTAAATCTATCATTTACTTGTCCTCCTTTCCGTTCTTTCCTGCAAATGAAATCTTATATCGGATAAAAAATTCACACCCGATGATGAAGAATAATAAAATCGCTGTAAGGATATCCGCATAGGACTGATTCAGTCCAAATGTGGTTGAAATCGAACCCGCACCGCGCGACATAAATACAACAAGGAAGCTTGTTGCTACCATAGCAATGGGATTGAACTTTGCAAGCCATGAGACCATAACTGCCGTGAAGCCCTGTCCGTTTGTAATGGTCGTTGTAATGGTGTGGTTAATACCGCCCACCAGGAAAAGTCCGACAAGACCGCAGATTGCTCCGGATAAGAGCATCGTTCTGATGATGACCTTTGAGACTTTAATCCCCACATACTTTGCGGTGTTGCAGCTCTCGCCCACAACAGAAATCTCGTATCCGTGCTTGGTGTACTTCTGATAAATGTAAATAAACACCGTAACAATCACTGCCGCCACAATCGTTAAAATATATTTATTCCCAAGCTCCGGCAGCCATCCGATGTTGGAATCTGCATTAATAATCCCAATCTTTCCTGACCCCTTCGGAACTTCCCACACAATGATAAAATATGCAACCAGCTGCGTCGCGATATAATTCATCATAAGGGTGGCAAGTGTTTCATTCGTATTCCACTTTGCCTTGAAGAATGCCGGAATCAATCCCCAAACAGCACCTGCGGCAATGGAGGTAATCACCATGAAGAGAATCACGAGCCCGTTTGGGAGCTTATCGTCCAGACAAATCATACAGGCCGCTGCTGCAAGTCCGCCTACCAGAACCTGTCCTTCCCCACCGATATTCCAAAACTGCATCTTAAACGCCGGTGTAAGAGCAAGGGAAATCATTAACAAAATCGATAAATCCTGCAGGGTAACCCACGTCTTTCTTTCTGTTCCGAATGCACCTTGAAAAATAGCTCCGTAAAAATCTATGGGATTAATCCCCGTGACAATGGTCGTGATAATCGCACACAGAATAAGGGCAGCCACAATCGCAATTCCGCGGATCAGCCATTCTTTCTTTCTGGAAATCTCTCCCCTTTTCGATAAATGAAATTGTGCCATTATGCTTTCCCTCCCTTCTGCGTCATCATCAAACCGACTGTATTCTTATCTGTCGTTCTGCCGTCAACCACACCGCTTACTTCGCCGCCGCAAAGCACCAAAATACGGTCAGAAAGCTCCAATAACACATCCAAATCTTCCCCTACAAAAATGACTGCTGCGCCATTTTCTTTCTGCTGATTAATCAAATCATATATGGTATACGAAGAATTAATATCCAGTCCGCGCACCGCATAGGCCGTCATAAGCACACTGGGAGAAGAAGCAATCTCACGTCCGACTAACACCTTCTGCACATTTCCTCCGGAAAGGCGTCTTACCGGTGTTTCAAGGCTCTGCGTCACAACCTCCAGTCTGTCCACCACATCCTCGGCAAGCTTTCTTGGCTTTCTCCTGTCTGTAAAAATTTTGGATTTTCCTTTTCGGAAGGAACGCAGCATCATGTTGTCTGTGATGTCCATATTCCCCACAAGGCCCATACCGAGTCTGTCTTCCGGAACAAAAGAAAGTACGATGCCCATCTCTGCAATATCTCTCGGATCCTTTCCAATCAGTTCCACCTGCTCCTTCTCATCTTCCGCAAACAAAATACTGCCTGTCTCAATCGGCTGAAGTCCTGCAATCGCCTCAAGCAATTCCTTCTGCCCACATCCGGAAATACCGGCAATTCCTAATATCTCGCCGGAGTTTGCGATAAATGAAATGTCCTTCAATTTATAAATACCGTCCTGATCCTTCACGGATAAGTGATCCACAATGATTCTTGGCTTTACATTCTTTGGTTCCTTACGCTCAATGTTCAGGCTGACTGCATGTCCAACCATCATATCTGTCATCTGTTGCTCGTCACATTCCGCCGTAATCAGCTCATCTATAAATTCACCTTTCCGTAGAACCGCTACCCGGTCAGAGATTGCCTTCACTTCATGAAGCTTATGCGTGATAATGATAATGGATTTCCCATCCTCTTTCATATTTCTCATTACATGGAACAGCTTCTCCGTTTCCTGCGGGGTAAGAACCGCTGTCGGCTCGTCTAAGATAAGAATATCCGCACCTCTGAAAAGAACTTTCACAATTTCCACCGTCTGCTTTTCAGAGACAGACAAATCGTATACTTTCTTGTTCGGATCCACCTCAAACCCATACTTGTCACAGATGGCTTTGATTTTCTTTTCCGCCTCTTTGATATTTAATTTCCCCTTGAGACCAATTACAATATTCTCTGTTGTCGTAAGTACATCAATTAACTTAAAGTGCTGATGAACCATACCGATGCCCAAATCAAAAGCATCCCTTGGTGAACGAATCTCTTCCTCTTTTCCATTGATAAAGATCTGACCGCCATCCGGATAATAGATGCCTGACAGCATGTTCATAAGAGTCGTTTTCCCACTACCATTCTCTCCGAGTAATGATAGAATTTCCCCTTTATATACGTCAAACGTCACATCCTTGTTGGCATACACTTTTCCGAATGTTTTCGTGACATTTTTGAAAGATACTGCTACTTCACTCATTATTATTCCCTTTCCTATTGCGCTGACACTGTAAATAAACGCGTGCCTTCAGACACACGAACGTAAAAAGGGGCGAATCATACGCCCCTTTATGTAAATGAATTGTTCCCGTTATTTTGTTCACCGGTTCATCATTAGAACTTCTGATCCAGAAGTTTGATGCCGTCAATCTGAAGGTTGAAGAACGGTGCGGATCTCAATCCCTCTCCGGATTCATTAAAGTAACCGTCAACGATTGCTTCATGATCCGGTGTGTAATCAGCATCCGTATCTACGTCAGCCATATAGCTGTCCAGTTTCTTTCCTTCTACTGTGAATGTCGTTGTATCAAAAACATGAAGGGAACCATCCGCAATCTTAGCCTTTGCTTCTTCGATTGCTTCTTTTGTTCCTTCTGCAACAGCCTTACCTAAATCGGTAAGTTCTACAGAACCTGTTTCGATTGTTCCGGTCCAGTCTGTCGCGATCTCTTTACCATTTGCTACACAATTGATAATATATGTGAAGTATGGCTCCCAGTTAATTCTGGAAGAAACGATAAAGGTGTTCGGGCAGGCATCTGCTGTTGAACCGTTGTAAGATACATTTGGAACTCCGGCTGTCTCACAAGCTGTTGGAGCGCCCATAGAGTCTGCATGCTGAGAAATCAGTACACAGCCATTGTTAATCAATGTATTAGCGCCTTCCTTTTCAGCTGTTTCGTCGTACCATGAACCTGTAAATGTAACATCCATCGTTACAGAAGGACATACAGACTTTGCACCCAGATAGAATGAGGTATAACCTGAGATAACTTCTGCATATGTAAATGCACCTACATAACCCATCTTTGCCTGCTCTGCGGTAATCTTGCCAGCATCAATCATTTCATTCAGCTTCATTCCTGCTGCAATACCTGCAAGGTAACGTCCCTGGAAAATGTTTGCAAATGCATTGTGGAAGTTCTTAAGCCCTGCTGTATGAGCCTGAGTACCTGTAGCGTGACAGAACTCAACATCTTCAAATTCCTTAGCAGCCTGAATGAGATAATCTTCATGACCAAATGAATCTGCAAATACAATATTACATCCTTCATCTGCAAGTTCTGCTGCTGCATCGTAGCATTCCTGTCCTTCCGGAATACCTGTCTTGATAATCGGCTCAATCCCTGCTTTCTCACAAGCTTCTTTCGCTGCATTGATGAAGTTTAAGTCGTAGGTTGAATTTTCATCATGTAAACAGATAAAACCAATTTTTACGGCTGTTTTTTCATCTTTTCCCGCTTCCTTGTTTGTGTCTGCAGATGAACCACAAGCGCAAAGGGCGAATGTCATAACTGCTGCTGTTGCAAGAGCAACCAACTTTTTCATCTTCTTCATAATTCTTTCTCCTATGTCTTATTTAATAATCTATATCAACGGCAAAGCCATTTGATATCCAAAAGATAGGTCTATTCTAGCATTGTTTTTTTTGAATATCAAGATAAATTTTACCCAAATTTTACCCTTGTTTTCTAAAATTTATCGTTCCGGTTTCCGCATCCATTCCATCGATAATCGCCAACGATTCCAACTGATATCCAAGATTGCGAATCATATGCCCGCCCGGCTGGAATCCCTTCTCCACTGCAATCCCGATTCCCTCTACAGAAGCGCCTGCCTCCTGTACAATCTGAATCAGTCCCTGAAGGGCACATCCGTTGGCAAGAAAGTCATCTATAATAAGAACCTTATCTTCTTTATTTAAAAACTTCTTTGAGACAATGACCTGATTTACATTCTTATGGGTAAACGAAACCACCTCTGCCACATACATATCTCCGTCGAGATTGATGCTCTTTGCCTTTTTTGCAAAAACAACCGGTGCGTGGAAATACTGTGCCGCAATACATGCAATCCCGATGCCGGATGCCTCTATCGTTAAAATTTTGTTGATTTCTTTTCCTTCAAATCTTCTCTGAAACTCTTTTCCCATCTCATTAAAAAGTTCTATGTCCATCTGGTGGTTTAGGAAGCTGTCAACTTTCAGGATATTTCCTTCCTTCACAATTCCGTCTTTTTTAATTCTTTCCTCCAAAAAGTTCATCTTTGGTGACCTCTCTTTCATAATATTAATTCTAAAAATCGCTGATACTTTATATTACTCCTTAATTTAAGGGAATGCAATATCACCCTTTACTTCGACTATATTCCTTAACAGCCAATGACTTATTAGGGTAATGTTGCAAATATTTCGAATAGTCTTTATATCCGTCCCCCCTGATTATACATGTTACACCTCATCCAATTCTATACAAGCTTTGTTTGAATTCATCCAACCCCTGCAATCTTTTTACTCTGCGGAGCTTAATTCCACAAACATCACATATCTGCTTAAGTCCAGCTTCTACAATTACATTCGCCACCCTTACCTCCTTCGGTGCCCCATATTGCAAAACAAAACCAATCAGTATTTCCGCCAGCATTACTATCGCATCATCTTCCGGCTCCAACATTTCAAACTTGATGATAATTCCTGTATTTGCATCACCTAATAATGACAGTGCCGGATTTGCAGGACGATTATATTTTTTATCCGCAATAGATGCGCCCAACACGGATACATCCGCCTCTAATACAGCATTGCATTTCGGGGCTTTCGCCAAATCTGAAAGTAAATCCTCATCTGTAATCAGTAAATTTCCGAATTGAAAAGCGGTAAAAGGCAGCGATTCTTCACCAAAACTCCATGTTTTTTTATCCTTTCCAAAAGAAAACAGAAACATGTTTCCCGATTCAAAATCAACCTGCATGTCTGTTTCATCATAGTATCGCAGAGCCAGTTCCAAATCCTGCAAATACTCGCTCATACGCAATACTTCTTCCTCATCCATATTATATGGATAATATCCCGGCTCAAAAGACAGGAAATACAGCCACTGATTTTTCCCGCGATATGTATATCCTAATTCCTTAATAATCTTTCTTTGCTTATCAGAAAGTTCGTCACGATTACCCCAATAGCAGGTGAGATTTCTTTGGTTAAACATGGCATATTCCGGAGCCAGATTCATGCTCTCTTGCATGGCAAGCATGAGAAAACGATTTAGTCCCTCGTATCCTTCATAGACGGCTATTCCATAACAATCACCGCCTCGCCCCAATATACTGAAGAAAATCGTTTCCTCTTCATCACCATATCTGATGCCGATTAAATCCATATCCCAGAACTTTTCCCATGGTTTCAATTCCTTAATGCGTGTTCCTGCCTCATATAATGTTTTCCATTGTTCTATAGATGCCTCTTTTCTCATATGTTCCCCTATCTCTTTCTAAATCCGTATTCTTTCTTCAAACGCTCAAAGATTTCAAAAGCAACCGGGCAGATGGAAATGGTATCTAACATCCCCAGCAAACTACACAACCTTTCCGGTTGGTCAGTATAAGGATATTTCTTACAACTATCCGGTTTACAATCCCCAAGTTTACAGTTTCCATCTTCCTGTAAAAAGTCACAAGGCTTATGTTTCGTATGATACCCGATTCCCAATTCTTCTTTTTCCAAGAAAAAATCAATAAACTGTTCTACTGTAATTCCCAAATATTCCGCGTCTTTTTCTAAATCCTCTTCAGGTATACTTCCCTTGTACATCTTGCAACAATTTCTGCACTTACTACAATCGTAATCAGCAAACAGTTCTTTATGCAGTCGCAGAAACTGCTCATCTAATTCTTCCTCATCTGCATGTCCTTTCAAGAAACTACGGAATTTAAAATTTTCATCTTCTTTCTTCTTGGCTTCTATTCTAACTTTATCCGGGTGTATCATATGATGCCTCCTATCCTAATTTATATCGTCGGTCTTTTATCGTCGCTTTTTTTGAAAGAAAGCGACCGTACCGTTCTATCTGTTTCAAATCTTATCCACTAACAACATACCATATCCCCAGCTCAACTTCAAGGAACTTTCACACAATCTTATATTCCTTAAAATGGACTTGCAAATCTCTCTTCCCACACATAAAGAAACCGCAACCCTTGATTTCTCAAGGATTGCGGAATAAATTTCTCTTTATTGGGTTCTAAAAATTCTGTTTACTCAAGAATTTCCTTAACAACACCTGAACTCGTGCCAACGCCGGTATGAGCCAACGCGACATGGCAATAAAACTCTCTGTATCAAATTCCGCTTATTCCAATTACGAAAACGGATATAGCGAACCACCAGCAGAGATTATTATAAAATTCTGTGATGTTTTGGATATTACTTTGGAAAATCTGTTAGAACTGAAGGTTGCTACTCCTAAGAATCCAATTGTTAAAACCTTTGCAGATTTGATTTATATTTTGATCGATTTAGACCGCAGGGGATTACAGATAAAAGGGAACACTACCTATTCGCAGCAAGAAAATCAACTTATGGCTCACTTATCTTTGGATATAAAAAATGCCCAGCTTGCCACCTTCATTCCGGACTGGAATTCCGTTAATAAAAAATTGGCATCCGGACAGATGGATGAAGAAGAATATCAAATGTGGTTGGAGAATACGCTGAGAATATTTAATGTGGACATTGATGAATATCTATAAAAAGCGGAAGAATACCACTATTGTGATTGACATATTATCACAATAGTGGTATTCTTTGTTTGAGGTGATTAAATTGGCATTTTCAGAAAAATTAAAGCTTTTGAGAACAACTTTAAATTTAACACAAAAAGATTTTGCAGAAAAACTCGGCGTGTCACAATCCTCAATTAATTATTGGGAAAAAGGACAACGTATTCCATCCATAGAAGCAGCGGCTAAAATTGCTGATTTTTTCGATATAACTATAGAGAGTCTCTTGGATTCCAGTGATAAATTAATAGAAAGAAATCCAATCAACATGTTAACTGGATCTTTTTTCAGTCGTAATGACAATGTAGCGGATATACATTTTTCTACTGATGAATATACAATGGATGAACTAAACCAAATATGGCAATTCGCTCACTTTATTAAAAACCAGCGAAATGCTTAGATTATACTTTAAGGAGGCGTGGATAATTATGGCAGGAGATAAGAATTTTATCACATACAATCAACAAATGCGTAAATTACGTAACGACAAAAAAATTGATTGTTCCGGTTCTAAAGACAAAAGAATTTTAATTCGCATGGGCTATTTTAATATTGTAAATGGGTACAAGTCACCATTTACCTGTGGTGTCGATTCAAACGGAGACCATGTTTATTTGCCTAATACTAGTTTAGAGCACCTATATGAACTAAAACAATTTGATGATAGTTTGCGTTTGTTTTTATTGAAATACATAACGCAAATCGAAGAGGAAATTCGTACATTGACCGGGTATAAGTTTGATCAATGCAACAATGACGGAAAAATACCTTGGTATGATTCGAATGCCTACTCTTCTACCAGCCGCCTCCAAAACAGAATGAGTGCTATTTCATCCGCATATAGTGAGTTGAGTTCAAGCCAGCTTGATTATGTTAAATTCTATATGGAAAATCACACTTCAATCCCGACATGGATTATGATTAAGATGGTTAACTTCTCAACCTTCATTGACATCTTGAAAAATAGCAAGACGGGTGTTACACATAGCCTTTGCAAATTGTACGATATGTATGACTCAAACGGAAAACCTAATGTCAAATTACTAATTGGTAGCTTACATTGGCTTCGTAAAGTAAGAAACTCCTGTGCCCACAATGAGCGTATCTTTTGTATACACCAATCAAATGATCAACGCAGGAAAAACAGTGGACGTATAAACGAAAAATATATCACTTCACTACGTCCATCCTATTCAAGAGATTCGGACAAACGTATCTTTGATTTACTGGTATACTTTAAGTACTATTTACCAGACAAAGAATACAAGAAAATGATGTCAGAGTTTCAAAAAATGATTACCGACTTACAAAGTGGCATTTTTACAAACGCTTTTGATAACATACGAGGGCAAATGGGCATTAAAAATCTTGCTGATTTAGAGACTTTAAAGACCTTTCCTAAGGCTCCTATTTTATACAATAGTTTTGACACTTTTATGTAGAAAATTTTCGCAATTTTTTTCTCATTTCTATTGTAATATTTTTCGCTTTGTGGTAATATACTTAAACAGAGATAACCGAATTGATTTCGGTTGAAAGACACTTATGCAATGTATGTTGTGTAGGTGTTTTTTATTAACAAATTTATAGACATTTTATACTATCAATTCAATAGCAAACAAAAGAGTTGTTTTTATAAGTTTTAAAAAATCAGATAGACTCCCTCTTATTACAATAAATGCTTGCCGAGAACAAACAACTATAGAACCACGTACCTTTTCCCCTCTCCATCCAGCACACAATTCCTCTCCTTCCATTCGCTATTCTTTCCTACACGAAAAGAAACCGCAACCCTTGATTTCTCAAGGATTGCGGAATAAATTACTCTTTATTCGGTTCTAAAAATTCTGATTACTCAAGAATTTCCTTAACAACACCAGAACCTACTGTACGTCCACCTTCACGAAACCATTTTACGGTTTTGTTTACTATTTTAAATTTGGTTTTCTTGGTTTTTCAACGTTTCTGTCTACTAAAAGTATATGTTATTTTGATTGTCTCCAAATTTGGAGCCAGAATGGAGCCGAAGACTTTGCTAACGATAATCACTCTTTTTACAATATACACCTTCACCTATCTTTTCGTATTTATGTCCTTCTTCCTTTTCAAAATATTCCCAACTTTTTGATACAATTGCTTCCTTGTTCGCCTCTAATTTCTTTAATATCCTTTGCATATTCACATCATCCTGAAGCGATATTAAATAACGCTCAAGTCCCATTAGTTGATGATACATATGACTACAATCCGCTTGAGTTTGCAAAGAATCAATATTAACTATCCCTTGTAATAGTTTTTCTAATTGGGACTTGTTTCTACCCTTTTTTTGTGCCAAAGTAAACACACTTCTGGTCAGAAGTTCTGCCACCAAATCCTCCTGCATATGAATCCAAGTATCACTGTCCACCTTATCAAAAGCACTTTCATTTTCCGGAATATCTGCATTTCTCTTTTTCAAATATCCCACAATCTCATCCAATGCATCATCAGACATGAGCTCCATATTGACCTTTACAAAATCCCTACATGTAGACGGCATATAGGTATGTCGCCCATACGAGTAATAAATCATGTAATTGCAAACTTTATAAAACAAAGGCACATATTTCTTTTTCAACGGTAAAATATCTTCTTCTTTTGATTCTTTTGATTCTTTTATTTCAACATCTTCCCATAGGCCATTCTCCATAACCCAATGATAAAATGCATCCTTATCATATTTCTTTTCCCTTCCCCACAGGGAACTAACAACTCCCATATCATCAGCTAAATCGTTTATAACGCAGCGCTCACTCTGATAATGGTCTTTCTTCTTTTTTCTGGATATAACCTGCTTTACTAGCGATTTTATAAGGGATTCATACTGCTCCATTTGCTTCTCCGGCACAGGTTCCTCATTCCATCCAAAAGGATATTCCTTAATCAAATCACGTAGAGAGCAAATGATAGTTCTATGGCTAAACCATTTCAAATACTCTTGACACACTTTAATCATATCGTTCAATATTTCTTCATCGTACCCATTCATATAAAGCCTTGTCATACAGTTAAATCCAAGTCCAAAATCTTCTGCATTTTTAATTTTCAGCATGCCCTCACCTCATTTCTTCATACTACCGTTATCACTTTTGCTCCCATATTCAATCATTAGAAAATCGTACAATTTTTCCGCTGAGCTGATATCTATGAAACCGTTGTTGTCCGAAATACAGCCTTCCTTATACTCTTTGCCATAATCCAGTTCATAAATGAAATATGAAATATTCCCGCAGCTATCACCCATTATTTTCTCCAACAACTGTACCACAATGCCTTCATGAGATATTTGCAAGCCCGCACCATTGCAAAAATCATTTTCCAGATTGTCTCTGCTTTGACGAAACAATTCCTCCACCTTATCAACCAATTCTGTTGTGGTCTGTAATCTGGTTATGATATCTACAAACTCTTTCTTGGACAGTGGCATCTCATAAATGTCTTTATTTTTCTGTAAGCGCTCAATAAAAGAGTGCCTTATATCACTTTAAAATCCATGAGATAATTACTCCGACCAACTATATAGTAATGCTAGTTATAGTTGTGTACAGT
>ONED01000016.1 GCA_900316755.1 uncultured Eubacteriales bacterium | reverse complement strand
AAACGAAGCCGCAAGAAGTGTATATGTTGCAAACGCAGATGAAATCGTCCGCCAAAAATGTCTCGCCAGAGAAGCCGCAGAAAGACATGAGCGCACGGTGAAACGGGATATGAAACGGATGACCAGGCAGATAGCATCCCTTACAGAGGAGAATACTTCCCTAAAGGATGACAATGCTGCTTTAAAGGATGATATTTCTACTTTAAAGGACGACAACGCTACTTTAAAGGATGACAATACGGCTTTAAAGGATGACAACGCACGTTTAAGGGCTCGTATCGCAGAGCTGGAGGCGCAAAAGAACAACTGATGAGGTAAGTAAAAGCCAACGCACAAACGATTCAAACCGTCCATGCGTTGGCTTCTTTTTAGTTTTCTACAGCCAAAGAATCCTTCGAATGTCCTCTGCGTTTGAACACGCATCTGATTTTCACAGCCAATTCAGACGGGGAATTTCAAGTTTGATGAAAATTGAATCGGGAAGGGGTTTTGCCTATGATTGCGTAAAAATATCAGCTCCAGTCTGCCGTCAGAGAAATCAAAGCGAGCCGTGAAATGGGGGCTAGGTATATGACATTTCTGGAATTATTAAACGATGAACGGGAAGCCGGCCGCAAAGAAGGCATTGAACAAATTGCAAGGAATATGCTGGAACAAAATATGCCTGTAAAAGATATCATGGTCTGCACCGGTTTGACGCAAGAACAGATACAAGCTTTAAAGATGTGATTAACCCAACAAAAAATACGGAAAAGGTATGGATAATCAACGCGCTATCCACACCTTTTCCATAATCCTTACTTTCTATCGTTATAGTCCTCCTCAATGTCCTTTCCCCAATCATCCGAAATTGACATATCCGCTCTCATTGCGCTGATAGGAGCCGAAAGGGTTTCATAAAGAACTCTTGTACCCTTGCTGTCGGCATGATAGTTTACCGCGCGGTTTTTGTCGATACCAAAACGTGCTGCTGTTTCCACGGCATCGATATTGGCTCCGATAAAAAGAAATTCCCAACCGTACTTTTTCTTTTGCCGCTCAATCATCTTCTTCACTTCATCGCTGCCATAACGCCTGCTGGCATTCTCCAGACCATCAGTTGTGATAATGAACATGGTATGTGCCGGTACATCCTCCGGACGAGCGTACTTGTGAATGTTGCCAATGTGATGAATTGCTCCACCAATCGCATCGATAAGTGCCGTGCAGCCACGCACGGTATAGTCTTTGCTTGTCATCTCCGGCACATCTGCCAGCTTTATCCGGTCATGAAGCACCTCACTCACATTGTCAAAAAGAATGGTAGAAACATACGCTTCGCCATCTTCTTTCTTCTGCTTTTGAATCATCGCATTGAACCCGCCAATTGTATCACTCTCCAGCCCGGACATAGAGCCGCTGCGGTCCAAAATAAATACTAGTTCCGTAAGATTGTTTTTTGCCTTCATTTCAATTACCTCCGAAAAATTACTAAGGTTTTCTTAACCTTGTAATTGCATTATAATTTTTTATTTCAGAGGTGTGGTCGCATACAAAGCGACAATTCGCTAAACACCTAAAAGACTCTGATCAAAAGCAAAAAGAGCCTCATTTATCTCAAACACATTATAATTTCCATTGTTAATAAAATATTCGATTATAATATCAAATTTGCTGCTGTGCGAAAGGGCGAACCCCGCTTTCATCAGCATATCCTTTGTCTCGTCCAAACTGAGTTCAAGCGCAATTGCAAATGCAATCGCTGTGGTTTTACTCGGATGATAATGTACATCTCCTCGAATCTTGGAAAACAATTTTCTATCGACATTCGCTTTCTTGTAACACTCGGCGTCCGTCATTCCTTTTTCATCAATCTTACGGAGTAGCATCTGCGAAAAACTCTCGTCGATTTGATTCACCATATCTGCAAGTGATACGGCTTTTGGCATTGCAATCGTTTGGAAACACGGCATCTGCATTTTACAGGTGTCACCGTCATCACGTAACATATGACTGTTTCCACATTCGTCCCTGCGAGAACGGTTAAAGGTGACATGCGTGTCTACATATGTATCATCAATATAGGAAGCAATATCAGAAAAAAGCTTCTCGCTGATTTGAAATGCTGACTTGTCAAATACAACGATGTGCACCAGCATTTCATGCTCAAGCAAGAACGCGGTAATCGTATCAACCGCTACTTTCAACGCCCGATCCTTTGGATAGCCGTAGATTCCGCTTGAAATCAGAGGGAATGCTATGGATTCACAATGATACTCAGCAGCAAGCCTCAAGGACTCGCGATAACAACTCTCCAGCAGTTCCTTCTCGCCGCTCTGACCGCCTTGCCACTTCGGACCAACTGTGTGAATCACATATCGGCAAGGTAGCCTATGGCTTCCTGTAATTTTCGCCTGTCCGGTCTTACAGCCACCAAGTTTCATGCACTCCAAAAGGAGTCCCCTCCCGGCAGCTCTATGAATCGCACCATCGACACCGCCTCCACCAAGTAATGAGGAATTCGCAGCGTTGACAATGGCATCACATTCCATTTTTGTGATATCATTTCTTACGATTTTAATGGGCATAGTCACACCTTCCTTCTGAGATATTATACGACATTCCATTTCTTGAAATCAATAAATTTCCGAGAATAGGAAAATGATTTTTCTACTTGTCTTTTACGCCACCAACATGCTATAATGCCCTTACATCAAAACAGGACATGGACTCGTTTCGAATCATTCGAATGTCCGCTGCGTTTGGACACGCATCTGATTTTCACAGGCAATTCAGCCGGGGAATTTCAAGTTTGATGAAATTGAATTGGGAAGGGGTTTTGCCTATGATTTCGTAAAAGTATCTTTTTTATGTCTTTTTGCTATCCAAAAACAAGAAATTATGCTACCATAAAGGAGGAAACAATGTGAATAATAAAACAAAAACGATTCAAAAAACAACCGAATCAAACGGAACGGAAAGAAAAAGCCTGCAGGAACTGACCTTAAAGGACAACTTCATGTTTGGTGCAGTCATGCTGGACCCGGAAATCTGCCGGGAGACTCTGGAACGGATTCTGGGAATTAAAATTTTCCGTGTAGAGGTCAGCAGGGAAAAGAGTATCGTTTACAATCCCGAATACAAAGGTGTGCGGCTTGATATTTATGCGGAAGATGAAAAGCATACGCATTATGACGTGGAAATGCAGGCACTCCCGCATACTTCTATCGAAAAACGTGCACGATATTACCATAGTCAGATTGACATGGAGCTTTTGCTGAGTGGGACTTTGTATTCGAATCTACCGGACACATACGTGATTTTCATCTGCGATTTCGACCCTATGAACCAAGGAAAATATCGTTACACGCAAAAGAAAATTTGTGAGGAGATACCGGAATTGTCCATGGCAGACGGGGCACATACGATTTTCCTTAACACGAAGGGCACCAATGATGATGAAGTGTCACCTGATTTGGTTCGTTTTTTGAAATACGTCGGAACGCCACTTTCTGACAGCGAGAAGGATTTTGAGGATGCCTTTATCCAAAAGCTCCAGTCTGCCGTCAGAGAAATCAAAGCGAGTCGTGAAATGGGGGCTAGGTATATGACATTTCTGGAATTACTAAACGATGAACGAGAAGCCGGTCGCAAAGAAGGCATGGAAGCCGGTCGTAAGGAAGGACAAGAAGAAGAGCGTAAACAAATTGCAAGGAATATGCTGGAACAAAATATGCCTGTACAAGATATCATGGTCTGCACCGGTTTAACGGAAGAACAGATACAAAATTTAAAGCAAAACAATGTATGACAAACAGGAAGCAGCCCCTTATCATTTAAGGTGAACTGCTTCCTGTATCTATATCCTCTTCGCCAGCCACTCCAGTGCTTCCCCAATGGTGTCAAAGTTCCGGTCTGCTCTTTCTCTTTCTTTAAGATGGATTCCGACCGCGCACCCTGCGTATGCAAACATGGGATAGTCGTTGGAGCTGTCGCCGAATACCACCATCTCTTCCGGCAAAATATGCAAAAGTTCTCCCAGATAGGCAATCCCTGCTCCCTTACTGATTTGCTGCGGCATAAAATCAAAACAATCCACGAACCGATACACATCAATCTCTTTTAAATCGTTCTCATGTTCCTTTAGAAATGTGTTGATGATATCAAACTCCTCTTTTTGCTTGGGAAATGGAGTCAACCCCACGAGATTTGGCTGATACCACATATCCGGCATCAGCTTTGCGAAGCTATCCCGGATAAAAGAAATGCTCTGCTTCGCCTCCTCCGAATGGGGGAGAATATAAAACTGACGGGGCGGCAAATCCACCCCGAACTGAATCACACCGCCGTTTTCTCCGATCAGAATCGGGCGCCTTAATCCCACCTGACGCATCAGCCCGCACAAATAATAGGTAGGTTTTCCGGAACAAATCGCGATGGTAACCTCTTTTTCCTCTATCTCTTTTAACTTTTGAACGGAATCCGCAAGGACAGGTTTCCCAATCTCCGCCAAAGTGCCGTCTAAATCAAACACGGCTAATTTCACATGTTTCATGGCTACTTCCTCTTTCTTCCCGTTTTTTTCGGCATGGGAAGCTGTGCCAGCACAATCGCTGCAAACATCAACACGCATCCAAGGAACTCCCGCGTTGTCAAGGCTTCCCCCAAAATCAGCCATCCTGCCAGCGCAGAAACCACGGATTCCAGACACAGAATCAGAGATGCCACCGTTGGGTTCATGTCTTTTTGTCCTACAATCTGAAGGGTATACGCCACGCCGCTTGACAGCACGCCTGCATATAAAATCGGCATCTTTGCCGCCATCATATTTTCAAAAGACGGATTTTCGGTAAACAACATCACAATTCCGGAAAGAATCCCGCATACAAAGAATTGAATACAGGACATGACAACTCCGTCTCCCTTCGGGGAAAAATAATCAATCACCATGATATGCACCGAAAACAAAATTGCGCAAATCAGCACCAGAAAGTCCCCATATGCCAGTGTTAATGAACCCTCTGTCATGCAGAGCAGATACAGCCCGGCCACGGAAAGCGCCACGCAAATCCAGATCAGAAAAGAGGCGCGTTTTCGAAAAAAGAGTCCCATAATCGGGACAATAACCACGTAAAGCGCGGTAATAAACCCTGCCTTCCCCACGGTGGTGTACGAAATACCAATCTGTTGGAAATTACTTGCCGCACACAGCGCAAGCCCGCAGCAAATCCCACCGATCCACTCCGTTTTCGAAATCAACGGTCTTCCTGCAGCGGCAGCCGCTCCCGTTTTTATCTCTGCCCCAGCCGTTGCACCTGAAACAGCCTTGTTCTCCCTTTCTTTTAACTTCCGCAGAAACCAGATACAGGGAATCAGCACAAGCCCGCCGATGATACTGCGGGCAAACGTGAAGGTGAAGGGCTCTACATAGTCCATCCCTACGCTCTGTGCCACAAATGCGGTTCCCCATATGGTAGCCGTCAGTAATAGCAAAAATGAATTTCGAATCTGTGTCTTTTTCATCCTGTCTGTGTTACTCCATTCATTTCTTATTTTTATCACACGTTCCGCACATCTTCACCTGCAGTTCCGGCATCATGGCGCTCACCTTGGCGTCCGCCGGAATGGATTCCGTCACAAACGTATTTCCTGCCACCGTTGCATTTCTTCCGACAACCGTATTGCCGCCCAGAATGGTCGCATTGGCATAAATAATCACATTATCCTCAATCGTAGGATGCCGTTTTATGCCGGAAAGTGCCTGCCCCTTGCGGGTAGAAAGTGCTCCAAGCGTCACACCCTGATAGATTTTGACCCCATTTCCGATAATCGCCGTCTCACCGATGACAATCCCGGTTCCATGGTCAATGAAGAAATATTCGCCGATAGTTGCACCCGGATTAATATCAATCCCTGTCTTACCATGTGCATATTCGCTCATTATACGCGGCAAAAGCGGCACTTGAAGCTGATACAGCACATGGGCATAGCGGTACACAAAAATCGTATACAGACCCGGATATGCCAAAATCACCTCGTCGATACTGTTAGCAGCAGGGTCACCGGCAAGCTGTGCTTCTACATCCTTCATCAGCAAATCCTGCACCTTTGGAATCTCTTTTAGGAAAGCAAGCGTCAGTTCCTCCGCCCTTTCTTCCACCCATTCCTTCTCCTCCTCTCCGGTCAGTGCAATCCGAATCTGTGTCTTCAATTTTTCATATAAGGGAATCAAAACTCCGTCTGCAATCGCTTCCCCGGACAGATTTTTTTCCGTCCCGAAGTATCCCGGAAAACTGATTTTCTGTAACTCTTCCATAATATTGTATACCTTCTGCCGATCCGGCAGATTTGCTTTCAAAGAAAGATCCGTAATATTCTGTGCCCCGTAATTGCGGGCTAATTTCTCGGAAACACCAAAGATGGCGTTTCTGGTTTGCTCGTTCATGCTCTCGCTTCTCCTTTTACATTCTCTTACATAAATAGATACTCATTTTCGAAGAATTTGTCAACACTATATTTGAAAACCTCAAAAAGGAGAGATTAAAAAATGAAAGACAAAATCTTTGGTATTCTTCAACGCGTAGGAAGATCTTTTATGCTTCCCATCGCCATTCTTCCGGTAGCAGGGCTCCTGCTCGGAATCGGTGGCTCCTTTACAAATGAAACCATGCTGGAAACCTACGGGCTTTTAAACATCGCCGGCCCTGGGACAGTGCTCTATGCTGTCTTTGAAGTCATGCGGGATGCAGGCAATATCGTATTTACAAATCTTCCGATTCTCTTTGCTATCGGCGTAGCCATTGGTATGGCAAAGAAAGAAAAGGAAGTGGCTGCCCTTTCTGCAGTCATTGCGTTTTTCATCATGCACGCCTCTATCGGTGCGCTCATTGACATCGGCGGCGACACCGAAAATATGTTAAGCGGCGCAGTTACCTCTGTCTGCGGAATCACTTCCCTGCAAATGGGTGTATTTGGCGGCATTCTGGTCGGCCTTGGCGTGGCCGCACTTCACAACCGGTTTTATAAAATCCAATTGCCGCAAGTGTTGTCCTTTTTCGGGGGAACCCGTTTTGTGCCGATTATTTCAGCACTTGTTTATACCTTTGTCGGTATCGCCATGTACTTTCTCTGGCCAATCCTTCAATCCGGTATCTATGCCGTCGGAAATCTGGTATATCGCTCCGGATACTTCGGAACGTGGGTATATGGTCTGATGGAACGTCTTTTGATTCCATTTGGACTTCATCACGTGTTCTATCTTCCCTTCTGGCAGACCGGTCTGGGCGGCACTATGAAAGTAGGCGGAAATCTCATTGAAGGCGCACAGAATATTTTCTTTGCGCAGCTCGCTGACCCGTCCACAGAAAAATTTGCCGTGTCCGCAACCCGCTTTATGTCAGGCAAGTTCCCGCTCATGATTTTCGGTCTGCCGGGAGCAGCCCTTGCCATGTACCGGACCGCAAAACCGGAAAAGAAGAAGGAGGTAGGCGGACTCCTTCTTTCGGCTGCGCTCACTTCCATGATTACCGGCATCACCGAACCACTGGAATTTACGTTTCTCTTTGTAGCTCCGGTACTTTACGGCCTTCACTGTGTCCTTGCCGGTTTCGCCTATATGCTGATGCATCTTTTCGAGGTCGGAGTCGGTATGACCTTTTCCGGCGGTCTTATCGACCTGACACTGTTTGGCATCCTGCAGGGAAGCCGAAAAACCAACTGGCTTTGGATCGTTGCCGTCGGTATTCTCTACTTCCTTATATACTTTTTGCTGTTCCGTTTCGTCATTCTGAAAATGGATTTAAAAACACCCGGACGGGAGGAACGAGGGGAAGTCAAATTGTATCACAAAAGCGATGTGGAGGCACGTAAGAACCAAAAATCACAGGCAAAAGATGCAGACTTTGTTTCCAAAGCAATCTGCAATGGGCTCGGCGGAAAAGACAACATCTCGGATATCGACTGCTGTGCCACCAGACTCCGCTGCACCGTATTCCGGTCGGAGCTTATAGACGATGCGATGCTAAAATCTACCGGTGCCTCCGGCGTCATTCACAAAGGAACCGGCGTACAGATTATTTACGGACCGCAAGTTGCCGTCATCAAATCCAATCTGGAGGACTATCTGGAAAGGGAGGCTTAAAGTGCCTCCCTGTAATATTCAAATAGCAGCAGCTTCCTTTCTCACCCAAGCAGCATACGGTCATTTGCAAATTCACCGTTGCTTGCCTTTGCAAATAAATCCATCAAATCGGAAACCTGCAGTTTCTTCTTTTCTTCGCCGGAAATATCGTAAATAATCCGTCCTTTGTCCATCATGATCAAACGATTTCCAAGACGAATGGCATCCTTCATGTTATGGGTAATCATCAGCGTCGTAATCTTACCTTCCGTCACAAGTTCCTCGGTAATCTGCAGTACCTTTGCTGCCGTCTGCGGGTCAAGCGCCGCGGTATGTTCGTCCAAAAGCAACAGTCTCGGATGCTCCATGGTCGCCATCAAAAGGGTAATCGCCTGCCTCTGTCCGCCGGAAAGCAAGCCCACCTTTGAGGTCAGTCTGTCTTCCAGACCAAGTCCCAGACTGGCAAGCAGCTCCCGATACTGGTTTCTCTCTGCCTTTTTAATCCCGAAATTCAAAGTACGGGGCTTTCCTCTCCTTGCTGCAAGCGCAAGATTTTCTTCAATCTGCATATCGGAAGCCGTCCCCGTCATCGGATCCTGAAAAACTCTTCCGAAATATTTTGCACGCTTGTGCTCCGGAAGCTTGGTGATGTCCAATCCATCTATCACAATACTTCCGCAATCTACCGGATACACACCTGTAATCATATTCAAAAGAGTGGATTTCCCTGCACCGTTTCCCCCGATGACTGTTACGAAGTCCCCCTCATTTAACGTCAAATCAATTCCGTTTAATGCTACTTTTTCATTAATCGTCCCTTTATTAAAAGTTTTGTAAACACCTTCTATCTTCAGCATGATTTACACCCCCTTCTTCTGTGCTTTTCCCTGTTTGGGCAACACTTTCCCTTTCCAATACGGAATGGCGAGGAACAATGCCACTACCAGTGCCGAGAACAATTTCAAATCATTCGCATTCAGTCCCATTCTCAGAACCAGCGTGATTACAAGATAATAAATCACACCACCAAACACAACTGCCAAAAGACGCATGGCAAAGTTCTTAAAAATCTTACCGAAGATAACCTCACCGATAATCACCGCTGCAAGACCGATTACGATAGCGCCACGTCCCATATTGACATCTGCAAATCCCTGATACTGGGAAAGCAATGCTCCGGACAATGCCACAATCCCATTGGAGAGCACAAGTCCGATAATCTTACGTGAGTTCGTGTTGATTCCGTTCGCACGCGCCATAGCAGCGTTACATCCGGTTGCCCGGATGGAATGACCCATCTCAGTTCCAAAGAACCAGTATAAAACGCCGATAACAAATGCCGTAAAAATAAGTCCAATCACGATGGAGCGCGAAATATACCGGAGAGAAACAATCAAATCATATTTCATCACACTAAGCGTCTGGTTTGCTTTATCCCCTAAAATTCTCAAATTCACGGAGTACAGCGCAAGCTGGGTAAGAATCCCCGCAAGAATCGGCGGTATTCCAAATGCAGTGTGAAAGATTCCCGTTGCCAGTCCTGCCAGACAGCCTGCCAAAAAAGCCATTACCATGGCAAGCCGGATATCCATTCCGCCAATCGTGCACATAACAAGAACCGCACCGCCTGTTCCAATCGAACCGTCCACCGTCAAATCAGCAAAATCCAAGACTCGATATGTAATATAAACCCCTATCGCCATAATTCCCCAGATAATGCCCTGGGCAGCCGCACCCGGAAGTGCCGTCAAAAATCCTAACATCTCTTTACCTCCAAAAAGGCGGTAGATTAAAAATCTGCCGCCCCATTCTATTTTGTCCTGCTTTATTCTTCTGACATTTCAATTGCTTCGTAAGTATCCGGAACCGTAATACCAAGAGCTGTTGTACGTTCTTTTACGTACTTGTTTGTCAGCTCTGTTGCATACTTGATTTCCATATCTGCCGGATCTTTTCCATTTACAAGAATATCATATGCCATCAAACCTGCTTCGTAACCAATGCTGTAATAGCTGATAGAAAGTGTTGCGATACCACATCCTCTGCAGATACCCTCTTCTCCTGCTACAATCGGGATATTCTTCGGTTCTGCAACCTCTTTTACTGCTGCTGTTGCTTCTGCAATCGTATTGTCAGTCGGAATGTAGAGACAATCTACTTCCTCACATGCCTTTGTAACAACAGTAGCAATTTCATTTGTGTCTGCTACGGTATACACTTTGCTGGTGAGACCCAGTTTATCAAGCTCTGCTTTCACAACGTCTGCCTGGTATTTTGAGTTTGCCTCTGAAGAGCAATAAAGAATACCAACTGTCTTTGCTTCCGGCAAAAGTTCCTTTATCATCGCTGCCTGCTTATCCAGAGGAGCAAGGTCAGATGTACCTGTTACATTGATTCCCGTCTTTCCTGTCCACTCGTCTGCTTCCAATGCAGTCGCAAAATCTGTGATAGAAGTAGCCACAATCGGAATATCGCCTGTCGCTGCCATCGCTGCCTGCAGTGCCGGTGTCGCATTAGCAAGAATTAAATCCACACCGTCATGTACAAACTGATTTGCAATCGTTGCGCAGGTAGCAGAATCACCTGATGCATTCTGAAGATCAAACTCCACTTTGTCACCCAGCTTTTCTTTTAATGCATCCTGAAATCCTTTTGTCGCCGCATCCAAAGCTTCATGCTGTGTCAACTGGCAGATACCAACCTTATAGGTCTTCTCCGTGTTGCCTTCTGATTTTGAATCGTCCTTTTTCTCGCTTCCACATCCTGTACAGATGCTCATAATCATGGCTGCAGCGAGTGCACCGCACATGATTTTCTTCAACAATGATTTTTTCATGTCTTTTTTCTCCTTCTTCATCCCTCAAAATTGTTTCGCACGTCAATGCAGTCTATTTAAAACTGTAACACTTTAAACCACGAAACTGCTGTTCTTATATACTACACCCAGAACGGAAGAATGTCAATAAAAATTGAAGGATTATCCCAAGTATACAACATCCTCTTCCGGCTTCTCGCTTGCTTCCATCTCGAGCAGGTATAAAACCGGCTGACGGTTCTCCCCATTTCCAAATGGCTCGTATTCAAACTGTACCCGCACCTTCACCCAATTCTGTTTTGGAAGCGTAAGTTTCTTCCCCACCTTACAGGGGTATCCGTAAAAGCGGGTATCATCCGCACAGCAGGTCATAATCCTGCGGCACGGCACGAACATATCCTCCGGCATTCCCTTTGGTCGGAACGCCTGTGCCTTAAATTCAATTTCTTTGTGCAAGTAGAGTTCCGGATGGTCATTTGCATCTGCATACCAGATTCCGAAATCATCATCCTCGATTACGATCTTCTCTCCCGTAACGTCATAGGGCAGATCCTCTGCCGTGGGCTGAATTACCTGGCCGTCCATATCTTCAAAAATCACCTGTGCCATCGGATTCTGTACCTTCAGTGCACGCCGAAACCCGGAACGATTCACACGGTCCGGGCAGCGGTTCACCACAATCAGCTCGGACTCCGTCAGCTGTTCCATCAGTTTATTCTTCATATTCTTCAGGTACATATCCAGCGTCTGCCCGTCCACCGTAGAATAGACGCCCTGAAGCTGCCAGTTCCACGGATATCGGATTGCAAGCAAATCTCCCAGATTCCACATTCCGTTATACTCGATTATCACCTGTGCCGGGCGGTAGCTTTTTTCGCAATTTTTGAAAAAAGCAGGATTCAGCTGAGAAAATTCCTCGATTTTTAAAAGTGCAATGTTCTTTCTTTTTAAATAGCTTTCGGAATACTCTTCCTCACCCTCCTCGCATAGAAGCAGAAGCGTAAGACCCGACGAAATCCAATCCTGCTCCATCAGGGTATCTTTCACCAGTGTCGTCTTTCCGCTATCCAGAAATCCGGTACATATAAATACAGGTGTTGTCATGACTCCTCACCCCTTAAATGCTGAATAATTTTGCTAAATCGTCTTCTTTTAAGTCTGTCCCGATGACACAGACACGTCCGGTATAATCCGCCTGTCCTTCCCGTACCTCAGTTTCCTCGGGAACAAGGTCAAACTGCTTCCACGTACCGTCTGCCATCGCTACAATGCCCTTTGCACGGAGTACAGTTCCGTATGCAGTCGTCTCCGACAGCGTTTTCACAATAAATGCCAGTTCCTCCTCCGTGTACCGATGCGCCGTTTCCTTGCCCCAGCTCGTAAACACCTCATCGGCATGATGATGGTGATGGTCGTGCCCATGTCCGCAACACTCATGGTCGTGGTGATGCTCATGGTCATGTTCGCAACACTCATGGTCATGGTGATGCTCGTGGTCGTGATGATGCTCATGATGGTGGTCATGTCCACAGCACTCATGGTCGTGGTGATGCTCATGATGGTGCTCATGTCCACAACACTCATGGTCGTGATGGTGCTCATGCTCCATGTGGATTTCTTCATGTTCCAGTGCGTGGCGAATCGCTTCCCCACTAAGCTGTTCCCATGGAGTCGAGATAATCGTCGCATCTTCATTCTCCTCGCGCAGCAAATGCACGCACTCTTCCACCTTTTCTTCCGTCATCATCTGTGTCCGGCTGATGACAATCGTGGACGCATGTTTTACCTGATCTTCAAAAAACTCCCCAAAATTCTTCAGGTAGAGTTTTGCCTTCTTGCCGTCCACAACCGTAATTTTACCGCTGATTTCAATGTCTGCCGTCTCCTTAACATCCTCGATTGCCCTCACGATATCCGAGAGTTTGCCGACCCCGGACGGCTCGATGATGACACGATCCGGTTGGTACTCGTCAAGCACCTTCTGCAGTGCTTTGCTGAAATCTCCGACCAGTGTACAGCAGATACAGCCCGAGTTCATCTCGGTAATCTCAATTCCTGCATCTTTTAAAAAGCCGCCGTCAATTCCGATTTCGCCGAATTCATTTTCAATCAGCACCAGTTTCTCCCCTGCATATACTTCATGAATCAGTTGTTTAATAAATGTTGTCTTTCCGGCTCCCAAAAAACCGGAGATAATGTCTACTTTTGTCATATTGCAATGTTCCTTTCTTTCTCTCTATCTCATCCATGCCTGTAATTTTAATCCGAATGAAAAGGGATTACAAGGTTTTTTTATCGTTATGGAATGAAAACACCCCGGACACAACATCTGTTGCTGTGTCCGGGGGTTCGTCATACGGAAAACTCCGTCTGCGATTATCCTTCAATCGCAATATATTTGCTTTCCTCTACCTTCGGAATCGCTTTTTTCTTCGGTACCAGAATCTTCAAAATTCCGTTTTCAAATTTTGCTTTGATATCTTCCTGCGTGATATCCTCACCAACATAGAAGCTTCTGCTGCAGTTGCCGGAATAACGCTCACGGCGGATATATTTTCCGTTGTCATCTTTCTGTTCCTGTTCTGAATTCGTGGTTGCCTGAATGGTCAAATACCCTTCCTTCAGTTCTGCCTTCACATCTTCTTTCTTGACGCCCGGCAAATCGATATCCAATTCATATCCGGTTTCGCTTTCCTTCACATCTGTTCTCATCATATTAGATGCGGGAACATAATACCTGGTTGCGCGTCTGGTTGGATGTGCAAAATCCTCAAAAAAATCATCAAATAAACTTTCCCCAAAAATACTAGGCATTAACATAAGTCATTCCTCCTTAAAATCCCTCGCGGCATCTTGTAAGGTGTCACGAATTTTTGTTTTCTATTTGTTATATGAATGTTATAGCACCATTGTTAGCACTCGTCAATATAGAGTGCTAATATTTTATACTTCTTTTATAAAGTTTATTTTGTGTTAATATCGGAAATCTATTGTATTCCGATTCAGCCGGAAAATCAATAGCCACCTTCCCTTGACAATTCAGTCGCTTTGACGCATAATCAATCTAAAATCAAAATGATTCGAGGAATAGAAAATGGAAATATTTATAAAAGTGATTACCTGCTTTTTTGCAGGACTCGGTGCAGGTCTTGGCACCGGCTTTGCCGGAATGAGTGCCGCCGCTGTAATCAGCCCCATGCTGATTGTTCTTTTGGGGATTCCGGCATATGAGGCAGTCGGAATCGCACTTGCCAGTGATGTGCTTGCCAGTGCAGTCAGCGCCTATACTTACGGGAAAAATAAAAATCTGGACATCAAAAACGGAATTGTCATGATGCTGACCGTATTGCTGTGCACCATGTTGGGAAGCTATGTTGCAAGTCTGATTCCCAATACAACTATGGGAGGTTTTTCTGTGGTCATGACCTTCCTGCTCGGCATTAAATTTATTGTCAAGCCGGTCATGACGACCAAGGAGGCCATGCAGAGTGTGAGCCCCCAAAAAAGGTTAATGCAATCCATCGTATGGGGAATTCTGATTGGGTTTATCTGTGGATTTATCGGTGCCGGAGGTGGCATGATGATGCTGCTTGTCCTGACTAGCGTGTTGGGATACGAATTGAAAACAGCAGTTGGAACGAGCGTGTTTATCATGGCGTTTACCGCATTTACCGGAGCCGCAAGTCATTTCACCATAGGCGGGATGCCTGATTTACTGTGTTTGGCTCTTTGTGTTCTGTTCACACTCCTTTGGGCAAGAGTCGCCGCCAAATTTGCAAATAAAGCGAGTGCAGCCACACTGAACCGTGCCACAGGTGTTGTCCTAACCGTTTTAGGTGCCGTAATCTTTGTTGTAAATTTCCTGAAATCATAATGAAGGGGACATTTTTGTCTACAGTCCGACCCAACCACTTGACATATGTCAAGTAGTTGGGTTCTGTCCATGCATGCTCCATCAATGAAATCTTTTACAAATAAATGAGTCTCATTTCCTCTGCCACTTTTCTCAAAAATCTTTTCAAAAATCTCTTGAAATTCTACCTTCTAATAGGTATAATATGAAGATGTAAGCACGCAGATATAGTTCATTGGTAGAACACCAGCTTCCCAAGCTGGGGAGGCGGGTTCGATTCCCGTTATCTGCTTTTCGGAGAGGCTGAGTTGCTGTAAAAGTATTCTCAGCTTTTCTTTATGTAAAAATAACAATATTCTATATAGGTAAAAAGGCTGCCAGTACCGCCAAGTACAATTCCGGCTGTGTTAATGACTGTCCCTAATCCTATCATTTGTATCTGCCTCCCACTGTTCTTTCGTTAAATATGTGAAATGCTCGGTCCTTACATCTCCCATTAAGAAGCAGGGTTTATTCCTTTCGGTGTGATGATACCGGAATCCGCATTTCTCCTGAACCCGTTTGGATTTTGCATTTCCCTCATAATATCCGCACCAAAGAGCAGTGCATCCAAGGTCTTCAAACGCATACTTCTGAAGCCTTTGCACTGCCTCCGGAATCAGACCCTGTCCCCAATACGGGACACCAATCCAGTATCCAATCTCCCACTCTGTCTGTCCGACTTTGGTATGAGACTGCATGGGCGAAATCAATCCGATACTGCCCACCGGTTTCATAGATTCCTTCAGAACAACAGCATATGTCTCCGGTGCGGATAATACGCTCCGTATAATCTCGCGGCTATTTTTCACACTTGTGTGCGGCGGCCATCCTGCAACGGGTCCTACCTGTGGATTCTTTGCATACTTGTATAATTCTTCCGCATCCGCCTCCTCCCATGGGCGGAGAATCAATCTTTCTGTCTCGAGAACCATTTCAAAACCTCCTTTCAACAAAGCTTAAGCATAGCGTATTCCTTTCCAATTCCTGCAGATTCAAATCCACTTTGTGAATTCTGTGGTTTTACAAAAATTCTCTTGTTGGATTCACCTCTTTATAAGTTTTTATAACTTTTTATAACTTTTGGCAATATATTATATATACTCTATCGGAAGAGCAACCAGATTTTCCCGTAAATACGTTTTTTTGTCTATCAGACAGAGCACTACCCCCATTCCTCTTGATTTCCCCTTAATTTTGTCAAGCACCGGATTCGCTGCTCCCATATTCACTTTCGGATTACCGGACATTTTTATTTCAATGGGATAAAGAACCCCGTCTTCCTCAATGATGAGATCTATCTCGTTTTCCTCGGCAACGTTTTTATCTTTTCCTCTATAATAAAAGATATTAAATTTATAGTCTTTACCTTCATTTGTATAAGATTTTAATATTTCTGATACCATAAATGTTTCAAACATATTTCCTGCAACAGCCGAACACTTTAATGCGTCCGCCGTCAGCCATCTCGTGAGATAACATGCCAATCCGGTATCCCTAAAGTATATTTTGGGAGTCTTAATTGCACGACTTAATGCACTTGCACTATATGGCTGTAATAAGAATACGATTCCCGTTCTTTCCAGAATAGAAATCCATGTCTTAATCGTCGGCTCGCTGACGCCCACTTCACTTGCAATGTTCGCATAATTCAACATTTCTCCGGTTCTCGCAGCAACAGCTGTAAGGAACTTTGTAAACGTGATACTGTCCGTGGAAATCAACTCATTTATATCTCTTTCAAGATAAGTTGAAACATACGAAGAATAATATTCCTGCCAGTCCCTTTCCACATCATACAATTCAGGATATGACCCTTTGTGTATGGTTTTCCACAAATCACTGTATGGTTTGATATCTTTTTCGCGTTCTTTCAGATACTCTTCTTTGGGAACAAAATGACGGTTAAACTTCACACCATTTATTTCACGCATCGAGAGCCCGGACAGTTCTGTTATTGAAACCCTCCCGGCAAGCGATTCACTTATTTCTTTCATAAGTTCCAGCTTCTGTGACCCGGAAAGAATGAACAGTCCTCTTTCCTCTGATTCATCGACTTTCATCTTAATATCTTCAATAATACTATTTTCCTTCTGAACCTCATCAATAAATAATGGGCATGGGTTATTGAGAAAAAACAGCTTTGGTTCTTCTTTTGCCTGCAATCTTGTCAATTTATCGTCAAAATTTGCCCTGTTGTATTCAGAAAACTCATGTTTTACAAGGGTTGATTTTCCAACCTGTCTTGCTCCTGTAATAAGAGTACATTTACTTGTCGATACCCGCTTCTTTAGTATTGGGGTAATTGCTCTTTCAATATATGCCAATGCAAATCCTCCTCCGACGACTAATCCAAAATCTGATTTTATTTTAGTCAAAGCAAGCCGGTTTGTCAACCGATTTCGACTAATCTAAAATCTAATTTTACCATCTTCACGCTCATAGAATTTATCCCTTTACATGCTCAGCAAAATATGAGGCTAATACTTTGAGACTTTCTTCTCTAAGAACCCCCTTCGTCACACTCGGCTTCCAGAAAGAATTTTCGAAAACAATTTGACTGCAATCGCAACCTTCGTTTCCCAATATTTCCTCCAGATCCTTATTGCCGGCTGCAAAAACCAATCTCCCAAGTTTTGTCCAAACCATTGCGCCACTGCACATAAAACATGGTTCGCAGCTGGAATACATTGTATACTCATGCAAATCCGTAATTCCGGTTTCTGCACAAAAGCGCCGGAGTAGCCCCGCTTCCCCGTGAAATGTCGGATCATGCATGGTGTATATCTGGTTTTCATTTGTATATACAACCTCTCCGTCCCTCACAAGCACTGCTCCAAATGGTTCATTACCATGTTTCACAGCTAATACGGAAAGTTCAATTGCTTTTCTCATAAAATACTCATCGTTCATATTCATGTGTTTTATCCATAGAATGTTTTATAGTAAATTCAATCCAACAAATCTTTTATTGCAATCATGGTACGCTTATTTAAAATATTGCGCGATTGCCTATGTATTACCCGTTCAATATCTTTATATGATTCTAATACAGAATCACTGGAGATTGGGCTGTGATTGTTTAACAAAAAAACATAGCCCTCGACCCAGACAGGAATACCATAATATTTTAAATAGTGAGACAAAATATAAACCTGACGTTTTACCTGCTTAATTGGATTACGAACCTGTTTTTCATAGGTATTTCCACCCTCGCTAATCTTATACTTTGTCCATTCGTAATCATCCTCCGCACCAATCAACATCCCACTATAATTTTTTACCTCTATAATGAACACTCCTCTTTTGTTGACAATCACATTATCCAATTCTGTTCTTTTTCCTTCAAACTCAATACAGACATTTGTAAGTAACACGTCCCCTTCTTTCATAACCCGTTTTATTATTTCTGTCGCTTTCTTTTCCCCTCGTTTTCCTGCCCTAACGCTTGGTTCTTCGTAATTCTCATCCCACCAATGAGGCAGAATCACACGAAGTACAACAGCCACTACGATAATGCTGACAACAATATAAGCAAAAATTCCAGTATATTCCATGTTGCTCTCCTGTAAACCAAAAGTTAATCAGTTCCTTCGTGACATCTTTATTGACGACACAACCGCATAGATAATCACGATTGCAATACACAGCATCTCAACATAAAATAACCAGCCTGTTTCCAAAATGATTTCGGCTGCAATGAGCAAGAATACGATTCCAAGCATAGAAAATACAATGGCCGATTGTCTATAATGCGGCTTTCTATCCATGGTCTCTCTTTCCTCTTTTGATGCATATATGTATGCATTGTTAAACAAAAACCCTTTTTCTTTAGATGAACGAAAACTAATCACAAACATCGCTATCGATATCACAAAAACAATGCCCGCTAAAATAAATTCTTTCACACTATACCTCCACTATCTCTTTCAAATTAAAATACTCTTTTTCGTAACGAGAATGAAAAGAACGCAATTTCTCAATTACATGTTCTCTTGGAAATTTCATCAAATAACACTGTTCGTCCCAAATCGCATCTATATACTGACGAATCCTATCAATTCCTTCCAGATTCATATCAAGTCCAAACACCGGATAATCCATTGTTATGATATTTTCCATCGGTGCAAATTTTGCATCGTAATACAGGAAAAATCCCGGCAATGCTTTTTCCACGACAGCACTATAGCCAAGCTGATATGCTTCCGTCGCAGCCAACGCTCCCTTCAGCATTATCTCATGATTTTGAACTTCCGAGTGTGCAATGCAATAGATTACAGCCTCCATAAACTGTCTTGCTCTTTCCTTCGCGACTCCCCTTATTTAGGCAGACCCTTTAACAGCTATTTCAATTCCTTACCTGTATTTTCTATAATCCACGTATAACGTTCAAATAGTCTTGTCGTTGATCTACAACCGCATATACAACAACTTTCTTATTATCTTCATCAATTTTATAAAAAACTAAATTTTTTTCCAAAATGAGAACCTTATATCCTTGTCGCTTAAGAACAAGATATCTTGGATCTGTTCCAATATACGGATCATCTCCTAAATCAAGAATTCTCTTCTCGATTTCGTCAAGTTTTTCCATTGCAACAGCATTTCCAAAATTTTGAGCAACATATAAGATTATCTTCCGAATACCTGCATCTGCTGTATCCGTTCGTAGTACTTCATATTTCATCATTAATCCTCCTGAAGCATTTTTCGTAAATCTTCAAATGTTTCAGATATTGGAGCAACTCGACCATTTTTCACATCATCTTCAGCTTCAGCTAAGACTTCAAGCAATTCTATACGTGCTTTCATATTTTTATACTCTTCATATGAAAGAGCAACCGTGTCACCTCTACCATTCACTGTAATTATGACAGCTTCTTTGTTTTCTTTACAACGTTTGGAAATTTCATTATAATGATTTCTTAAGTCAGCTGATGGTCTTATTGATTCTTGTAATGTCAACATATTATTCACCTCCGATGTCATTATATGTAAATTATATCGCAATATGTCTATTCATTCAATATTCAATTTCTGCTTATGTAATACACTTGCTGAACTCCCAGTATTCGCTGTTTTGATAGTCAGTTTGTCAGCAATACCGGCACCAGCTGTCTTTTTCCGTTTAGAAAAGTTGCCCCGGAAGCTTGCGTTTTTCCTTATACGGGAAATTATAATCAAAAATCTCTGCCGCCTCTTCATCAACAAAATATCCTTGTGGTGTGCCATATTCACCTGTGATTCCATCCAGATATCCTTCTATCAATTCCTTACACAAAAAGAAAGAAGCATCCTCTCCCTCCGGCAGTCCATGATAGCGAATTCCATACTCACTGGCGAATGTAAAACCACTTTTCCCGTAAAAATCGATGTTGCCCTCAAAGCACACTGCACCACAACCTAATTCCCTTGCTTTTTCCAAAGAGTAATCCAGCAATATTTTTCCGTATCCTTTTCTCTTTAACTCCGGACAAATGCAAATAGGTCCCATAGTCATAATCGGAATCTCTCTCCCGTCATCCGCTTTGATAACCGCTCTCATAAACATATTCTGGCCGATTAGTTTTCCATCCAGTTCCATAACAAAATCAAGTTCTGAGACAAAAGCCTCATCATCTCTCAACTGGTTAAGGACATAATGCTCCAAACATCCCGGACGATAAACATTCCAAAAGCTTTCTCTTACAAGGTTCTCTACTCCACGATATTCTTCTTTTTTCTCTAAACGAATTATGATGTTGTTTTTATTCATTGTTTTTCCTCCTGAAATTTGTCAACTCAAATGCATCGCTACGGGAGGTTTGTTTTGATTGTCAGCAAACCTCCCGGTTATGCCACAATCTTCATTGTTTTGTACTTAGTCAAAAAGCACTCTCCTTAAAATAAAAATATTTATAATCAAGCCTTTCGGCAGGATTATCTTACTTTTCTTGTAGCTCTGTGCACAGCCATCAACAATAGCCCAATCTGTTCCTTTTCATAAAAACGAATATTAGAACGTCTCAAACCTCTTCGCACCTTTTGTCCGCAACCATCCAAGCAAACCTGCAGATGCCGTCGCCAGCAGTACACCGACACAAATCAGAAAGGCAAGCGGGCTTAATACATCTGCCAGGAGATAATAAGCTCCCGCCAAAACTACAACTACCGCCCAGCCGCCGAACAAAGCAATCATCACACCCATGCTCTGCTTGATGGGAACAATCTCGCTGGTCCAGTCGAGATTCGGCATTTTCAAATTGAGAAACAACCCAAACGCTCCCATAAACACTGCAAACAGAATCGCCACTATCGGAATCAAAACGGCAAATCCGAGTTCCGGTCTCAGCACCCATTCGATGGCTGCAATCAGAACAGCCGCCGGTATCAGAGTCAGAACCAGATGCAAGCGCAGTTTCGCCATCAGTACCTGTTTTCCGGACACAGGGAATACTCTCACAAGCCACAGGCTTTTCCCTTCCAGCGAAACAGACGGGGCTGTCATATCATTCATAGAAGCAAGGAGGCAAACCACCCCCGCAGCAGCCAGAAAAACTATTCCCGAATTTTCGGAAAAGAGTTCATGCACCACTTCCCGAATCAATGCCTGCTTCCACAGCAGTGCGCCGGCACAAACCGGCATCATGATGATACCAAGACCACAGTTCAGCATATAATTTGCACTTCCCAAGAAGCGACGCAGTTCCTTTTGGAAAAGTGCCTGACTGACAGATCGTGTCACCGCCCGCTGCTCTTTGTACCGCACCTTCGTCGTTCCGCGGTTTGATGTGGCTATCTTCAAAAAACTACGCACCAAAACGAAGTACACGACTCCAAATAATGCCCCGGCAAAAAGGGTAAAAATCAGCATAGAAAGCAGATTTCCCTCTGCCGCCAGTCCCATGTGGTAAAATGGGTACAAAATGCCCCTCACACGTTCCCCTACTGCTTCCGGATTTGTAAGAATCTTCTGCAACATGGTATACGCCTGACTGTAAAAATAATAATATGCTGCAATAAATATCAGAGAGAGAATCACTACCATAATGTTCTTATGTTTCAGTCTCTCTGAAATCAGTGCAACCAGCCATCCGAGCACGGCCGAAAGCACCAGAATAAGCACCGACAGTACCAGCGGAATCAGCAGAGTACAGAAAACACCTGCTGCATTTACTCCCCCGTACACAAACCAGACAATGAGCGCCGGAATCATTACAATCAGTTCATACATCAGCCCCATAGCATACACGCCGGACAATCGAATCAGAAGAATCTTTCCTGCCGGAATCGGCATAGAGAGCAGGAAATCATTATCCTTTGCACAATAAAGAGAGGCATACGTATTAAATACGCTTCCGAACACCCCTAAAAACACGGCAATCAGCCCCATAATGGCAAAATACAGCCATCCGAATCCTGCCATTACCAGTGGTTCGCAAAGCATAATGGCAACACCATAAAAAATGCCTCCTAACATTCCAAAGATAAGCAGGTACAAAAGCACGTACATTAAAATTCCTTTGGAAGAACGGTTTTTTCCGGATTTTCTGTCTTTGTAGATCCACGAAAAAACCTCCATCATCTGTTTCTTAAATAAAGCCTTTAACATTACTCTCCCTCCAGTTCTAAGAACACATCCTCAAGTGAAGTATCTCCCTTCACTTCTTCCATGGTGCCGGACTTAATCAGCCTGCCGCCCTTGATAATCGCAACCTTATCACACAGCTTTTCCGCTACCTCAAGCACATGGGTCGAAAAGAAAATCGCCCCGCCGTTATCACACATTTCCCGCATCATTCCCTTCAACAGATGGGATGCCTTCGGGTCAAGTCCTACAAACGGTTCATCCATAATAATCAGCTTCGGATTGTGAATGAGGGCAGAAATAATCGCCAGCTTCTGCTTCATTCCATGAGAATACGCACTGATTGGCTGCGCCAAATCATCCGTCAGTTCAAACGTATCTGCATATTTGCGAATACGGCTCTGCCTGTCATCCGCGCTCACTCCAAACACATCCGCAACAAAATTCAGAAACTGGATTCCTGTCATAAACTCATATAAATCCGGATTGTCCGGAATATAGGCAATTTTTTCCTTACATACCAATGGGTTTTCTTTGATAGAAACCCCGTCCACATAGATTTCCCCACTGTCATACTGCAAAATACCGCAGCAAGCCTTAATTGTCGTCGTTTTTCCTGCTCCGTTGTGACCAATAAATCCGTAGATTTCTCCCGGTCTGATGTGCAGCGACAAATCATCCACTGCTTTTTTCTCTCCGTATTTTTTTGTTAAATGTTCGATTCTCAGCATCCTTTTACCCTCCATGCTTATTTCTTTTTGACTTTGTTACCAAATACCACACCTTATTCAAAAATTTTGTGAATGTCGACTTTCTTATACTGACCGGATTTTATCAATAGCAAAGTTCCCTGAAATGACATCCCCAAAACGTCTATGATTTCCTCCGAAGAAAACTGACACATATTGTTTACCATTAAAACACAGACAGAAAAGGTGCTAATCCATGCCTGTCTGAATAACGTCTCGGCGTCTTCTCGGGTTAATCCATGTTCCTCGCGCAGAATATCAATGCAAACCTCTGCCCAATCCCCCATCTTGTGAAACATCTCATCAAAGGTTCTTTTCTTCCCTTCAATCCGAGTACAAAGAAGCCGGAATAATTGGGGTTCATCCGTGGCAAATTGAATCATCTGCACACCAATCTGCTTGAATGCGGGAGTATAACTCAAGGCATCCGCCACATATTTTTCATACTCCTCCAGTGCCAGTTTGCTGACTTCCAGCTGTAACTCTTTCATACTCTTAAATACTGTGAAAATGGGAGTCGCTGACGTCCCCAATCTTTTCCCAAGCTCTCTTGCTGTCACAGACCCAAATCCCTTTTCCCGCGTCATTTCAAACGCAGTCTTTACAATCTCTTCCTTTGTATATTTCGGTTTTGGTGGCATAACATCCATCCCTCTCTTATTCCTATTTTACAAAACATCGTTTTATAACAGTGTTTTGTAACTATGTTTTAGTATATACTGTAAAGCAGTCCCTGTCAACACAAAAAGGGAAGTGGCGGTAATATCGCCACTTCCCCATATCTCACCCCTATTTACTTCCGCTATGATTTCTAACAACCTCCATCTTTGCAATTTGCATTCCGCTCTGGGCAAAATAAAGACGTATGTAAATGTTAGTAAACCGGAACTCTCCCAGACTCATGCAGATATCCACCCATGCACCATTCGTTCCATTTAAGGTCACAGTTTCAGTTAAGCTTCCGTTCACAAATGCAGAGACTGGCACCTGAGCCAATTCAGAGGCTTCCACCTTCACCTTCATACGCAGTTCGAAATACCCCGGTTGCTCTATTTCTACACCATACATCACCTGACTTCCCCGTTCTGTACAGATATCCTCTACCGGCAACTCCAGATAGTCCTTCAACTCCATGTAGGGCAGGTCAAAGTCTAGCTTCTCCTCTGACTGCATCTGCTCCTCAGCGTCTTTTTCCTCCTGACTAATCCTTCCCATAGAGCGCTCCATAACCGGAGAGCGCATCAACATATGACAAATATTGGCAGCTCCTCTTACAAGCGCAGCCCGAGTCAGACTTCCATCAGCCAGATGTTCCCTGAGATCACCCAAATGATTCTCCGTATTCGGAGTCACCATAAAAACATCGTTCTGAGCTTTCACCATGGCAGACAGTTGATCTCCGGAGGGTTCTCCGCCCTCTTCATTGATATCCGCCCACCAGTCTGTCATCACCATGCCCTCAAAGTTCCATTCTCCCCGAAGGATGATGGTCAGAAGATCATAATGTCCTGCCGTCCAGATTCCGTTGATTGCTCCATAGGTGGTCATAACAGAATAGGCACCGCCTTCCTTCACAGCAATCTCGAAGCCCTTCAGATAAATTTCTCTTAATGCTCGTTCTGAAATCACAGAATTATATCTTTTGCGGTTAAACTCCTGATTATTTCCTGCAAAATGCTTCACAGTTCCTGTCACACCGAAATGATTCATGCCCCGAAGTTGTGCGGCTGCTATTTTCCCAGTCAGATATGGATCCTCAGAAAAATATTCAAAATTCCGACCGTTTAAAGGATTTCTGTGAATGTTCATTCCGGGTCCCAGCAATGTATCAATTCGGTTTTTACGAAGCTCCGCTCCTTCCATGCAAAAGAGCTGTTCATTCAATTCTTCATTGAATGTGCAGGCCAGACAGGTTCCACCCGGCAAGCTGAAAGCCGTCATTCCGCAATCCATACGGATCCCAGATGGACCGTCGGAGCAGCAGCCACAGGGAATTCCAAAGTGTAAGAGCTCCGGGGTCAGACCGCCGAAGGCTGCCGCTGTTCCCGGTGTTACCTTTGGAGAACACATTCCCTCACCATTGACCATACAACACAAATCATAATCTGACAACTGAGCCAGAAAAACATCCATGGACACCTTGTTATCATAAACATCGGAAAGACGGTAGCCCTGGTCTCCGGTATAGGGCAGAGCTTTCGTCTGATCTGCCTGCATGTGGTCAGCCACTGTTTTCGTGCGCAAGGGAACTTCTTCCCATGCAGGTTTCAGTGTTTCATCACAACCAGCCACTTCGTTTAAGGATACCTGTGCTTCGTCTGTGGACACTACCGGACGCAAACGCCGGAAAGCTTCCGCCGGCGCAGCTGCTTCCGTCAGCTGCTCTACCACTTTTGTCTCTTCCAAAACAAACGAGCCCGCCAATGCACTGCTTCGCACATCGCATCCCAAATAGAATTCATAATTTCCTGCCTCCAGCACATAGGCAGAACGATGACCTGAAAGACCACTGTCATCATAGGAAGCCAACGCATCGTCTGATATGGTAATGGTAAGTTCTTCTCTCTCACCCGGCATAAGATCTCTTGTCTTAGCAAAGGCCACCAGGCTGCGCAGGGGTTTCCCAAGCGCTCCCTGAGGCGCCTTCACATAGACCTGAACCACTTCTTTTCCGGCTGTCTCTCCGGTATTCGTAACACTAGCCACAAGCACCGTTTTCGCTTTGCCCGTATCTACAGATTCCTTCCGCTCTATTGAAACCGACTCCACACAAAAGCTGGTGTAGGACAGACCATAGCCAAAGGGATAACGCACCTTCTCTTTTGCAAAAGTCTCAAAATACCGATAACCCACATAGATATCCTCTGCGTAAAAATTTCCCTTCTCTCCTCCAAAATTCTCCGTAGACGGATAATCCGTAATGTCCTCTGCTATAGTATCGGAAAGTTTTCCGCAGGGATTTACTCGGCCCATCAGCACATCGGCTACGCCGTGGCCTCCCTCCATGCCGCCCTGCCAAACATAGAGCACTGCAGAAGGCTGATAACGATCTACCCATTTCATGTCTATAATGCCTCCCACATTCAGAAGCACAATGACTTTGGAAAAGCTTTTACAAACCCGAAAAAGCATATCCTCCTCCAAATCTGTCAGGAGATAACTTCCTTTGTCTACCCCGGCATCTCGGTCCTCACCGGCTGTTCTGCCAATAATCACAATAGCTGTCTCAGAAAAGGCCGCCGCTTTTTCCACAATCTCATCCGTCAGAGGCATTTCCTCCTGGCTCCATGGTTCCTGTGCCCAACCTTCTCCAAAATCAAAGGGATGATCCGTAATCCATGTTTCATAGGTTTTTATCAGTTCATCGTTCAGAATCACCTTCTCTTCCTTCAGCGCATCCAGTATTCCCACCACATAACGGGTATTTACCAAACCACCCGAGCCGGTTCCGCTTTTATAATAATCAAACTGAATCCTCCCAAAAACGGAGATTTTTTCACCTTCCTGCAGGGGCAGTGTATGATTCGCATTTTCCAATAACACTGCTCCCTCTGCCGCTGCCTGTCTTGCCAGAGCTGCGTATTTTTCCCAATTAATCACATACTTATTCATTATAATGCCTCCATTAACATTTTTTCAGTTTCCCCGATGACTGTCTTTGTCATTTTTGAGTACAAGAAAATCGGGGTAACAGGATTCGAACCTGCGACCTCACGGCCCCCAGCCGTGCGCTCTAACCAAACTGAGCCATACCCCGAAATGTCCGCCGGGAACTTTGATTCGTTCCCGGCAAGTAATAGTGTAAACAATATTTATGAAAAAGTAAAGTAAAACTTGTTATTTTTTGAGACTTCTCCTTACGCCTGCTTCATTACAAATTCCATCTGGTATGCCTGATATTCCCCAAACTCTACCGGGATGCGAATTCCGGCTTCCATCAAAACCTGCCCGCCGTATTCTCTGCCGGACTGCTTTTCTATATAGATTTTTTCCGGCTCCAATCCACGAAGCCGTACATAGTGCACTTCCGGATTTCCCTCAATCTCTGTGAGAACCACGCTAACCAATGTCCTTTTCCTGTCCTCTGACACAAACTGCCATGCTGTAAAGGTATCTGCAAAAGGACTGGACAGCCTGTAATAATCCCCTGTCTGAATCAAGTCGGCATACACTTTAAACCGAGCTGTCTGAACACGGACTGCTTCTTTTTCTTCCTCACTCAGTTTCTTTGTATCAAGCTCATATCCGAACGTACCGGACATTGCAATCACACCGCGGGTATTCAAACTTACTGTCCTTCCCGTCTGATGATTCGGCACTGCAGACACATGAGCGCCCATCGTCGAAACCGGATAAAAGAAAGAAGTTCCGTATTGGATTTTCAACCGATTTACCGCATCTGTATTGTCACTGCACCAAATCTGAGGCGTGTAATAAAGCATTCCGGCATCAAATCTGCCACCGCCGCCACTGCATCCTTCTATCAGAAGCTTCGGATAACGGGAAATCAGTTTCTCTAAAAATTCATATACTCCCAGAACATAATCATGAGTCACATTTCCCTGCGGTCTCTCCACAGAAAATACATCTGTGATGCTTCTGTTCATATCCCACTTCACATATTCAATATTTCCCTGATCCAGAACGGCACAGATACTGTCAAAGATATAGTCTCGTACTTCCTTTCTGGTAAAATCCAAAACCAACTGATTGCGTCCGTAGACAGGACTTCTCTGCGGAATCTTCATTGCCCAGTCCGGATGTTTCCGGTACAGCTCACTGTCCTCTGATATCATCTCCGGTTCAATCCAGATGCCAAACTTCACGCCCACTGAATTTACTTTCTCAATCAGTTCCTTCAAAGTACAGCCAAGCTTTTCCTCATTCACCACCCAGTCTCCAAGACCACTGTTATCGTCGTCCCTTTTTCCGAACCATCCATCGTCCATGACAACCATGTCGATTCCAAGCTCTGCCGCGTCCTTCGCAAGCTCAAAAATGGTGTTGCCGTCAAAATCAAAATATGCGGCTTCCCAGCTATTGATTAAGACCGGACGAACCCGATTCTGATAGGGTCCGCGGCATATATGATTTCGAATACATCTGTGGTATCTTTTCGAAATCCCTGAAAATCCCTCACCGGAAAACGTCAATATTGTCTCCGGAACCGTAAACGCCTCTCCGGCTTCCAGATGATAGTGGAACAAATCACTCTGTAAGCCCATAATCGCCCTGGTAAGTCCAAACTGGTCTTTTTCTGCCTCAAACATAAAGTTTCCACTATATACAAACAGCATTCCATAGCAGTTTCCTGCCGTCTCATTGGCATCCTTTTCTGCAATCACAACTGCCGGACTGTACTGGTGGCTGGAGGTTCCCCTCCGGCTGCCGAATACGGTACCGCTATGTCCGATTCTGCTTCTCTGGAAATTCCTTTCGAGGGCGTGTCTGCCATAAAAGCTTATAAGGTCGTAATCCCCATAAAGGAAATCCAAATTTGCCGAACCTGCTTTTTCCAGTGTGATACTTCCCTTTCCTCGGTTAGTGATAACGGCGCTGCGTGTTATGATATCCTCCGCTTCCAAAACACCGTAAAGCAGTTTCACCTGAACATCTGCCACTTCATCCGCAAGCACAATTTCAAGTGTCTGCGCACCTTCCTTGGCGTACACTGCCGGAAGTCCCTCTAATGCGTACTTACCATCCGTAATACTGTGACTGACATACTTTAACCGGCAACACTCCGACCCGTCACTATTTCTCAAGTTCAGAGCAGTATTTCTGAAATCTCCGGTTCCAAGAGTCGGGTACTCCTGTGGGAGTACATCATAAGAATAGGTCCTGTCTCCGCCTGCCTCTACAGGATTTCCTGAAAACCCCCTGTCCAGATACGCAAGGAGATGCTCTGCATCTCCTTTTATCCTTTTCCCGTAATACAAATGGAGCAGCGCCCCGTATTTGTCAATCATCATTTGATAGGTAGAACAAGCGGTATTTATTGTAATTATTTTTTTGTCTTCTTGATAAAAAATTGCCATTGTTTCTCAACCTCCTTTCTAACTCCGTCCCAAACAGCCAATGCACCGAAAAGGATACCCATTGTTCAAATTGTTGTGACAATTACTTCTGAATATCTGTCACCTGATAACCCTGATTGGCAACCGCCTGCTTAAGAACATCATCCGAAACACTTTTCTCCAGTGTTACAACGGCAGTTCCTGTCTGGTAGCTGACCTCAGCCCCTGTTACACCGTCAATTGCTTCCAGCGCTTTTTTTGTGTGCATCTCACAATGCCCGCACATCATACCTTCGATTTTCAATGTCTTTGTCATCGTCTTTGTCCCCTTTTCCATTGTAATTTTTAATTTATGATACATTTTATGATCCCGTTTGGAATCATGTATCCGAAAGAAATTCAGCCGCAGTGCGTTGGTTACGACACTAAAGCTGGATAAACTCATGGCTGCCGCAGCAAACATCGGATTCAGCTGCCAGCCCAGTACCTTTATAAATACGCCTGCTGCCAAAGGAATACCGATAACGTTGTAGATGAATGCCCAAAACAAATTCTCGTGAATATTGCGAAGCGTCGCCCGGCTCAAGCGAATTGCCGCAGGAACATCAGACAGGCGGCTTTTCATCAGTACCACATCCGCCGCATCAATCGCAACATCCGCACCTGCACCAATGGCAATCCCAATATCAGCACTTGTCAGTGCCGGAGCGTCATTGATGCCGTCCCCGACCATAATGACCTTTCCTTTTTGCTGCATTTTTCGGATGACACTTTCCTTTCCATCCGGAAATACACCGGCAATCACTTCATCCACACCGACCTTCGCCCCGATTGCTTTGGCTGTTCGCTCGTTATCACCGGTCAGCATCACCACATGGATGCCCATATTCTGCATCTCTTGAATCGCCTTTGGACTGTCCTCTTTGATCGTATCTGCCACAGCAATCATACCGCAAAGCTCATCGTCACAGGCAAAATAAAGCGGCGTTTTTCCTTCTTCCGAGAGCCGCTCTGATTCTGCTTTTATCTCATCCGGCACTTGAATTTTTTCGCTGATAAATGTATAACTGCCACCATACAGGACGGTGCCATGAAGCGATGCTGTAAGTCCATTTCCGGGCAATGCCTGAAAATGCTCCACCTCTTCTGCCGACAGTCCCTCCTTCTCGGCTCTCTGATTGATTGCTCTTGCCAGCGGATGTTCGCTTTTTTTCTCTAACGCATAGGCAATCCTCAAAAGTTCCGTCTCACTTTTTCCGCTTACCGGAATCATATCTGTTACCATCGGTTCTCCCTGCGTAATCGTTCCGGTTTTATCAAGTGCCACAATCTGTGCTTTTCCCGTTTTCTCCAAAGATACAGCCGTCTTAAAGAGAATTCCGTTTTTTGCCCCCATTCCGTTGCCGACCATAATCGCAACAGGGGTAGCAAGACCGAGCGCGCAGGGGCAACTAATAACCAGTACAGAAATGCCTCTTGCCAGCGCAAACCCTACCGTCTGACCGACAAGCAGCCATACGATAACGGTTATCACCGCAACTATAATAACAGCAGGAACAAATACACCGGAAACCTTGTCTGCAACTTTGGCAATCGGGGCTTTCGTCGCGGCCGCATCGCTGACCATCTGAATAATTTGCGAAAGCGTCGTATCCTCCCCGACCCTTGTCGCTTCACAGCGGATAAAGCCGGATTGATTCAGTGTCCCCGCGGAAACTGCACTTCCGGCCTCTTTGTCTACCGGAATACTTTCCCCCGTAAGCGTGGATTCATCGACTGCACTGTTTCCCTCCAGAACGACTCCGTCCACAGGTATATTTTCCCCGGGTCGCACGACAAAAATATCGCCTTTCGCCACCTGCTCAATCGGCACAATGATTTCAGTACCTTCTTTATAGAGTGTGGCAGTCTTGGACGCCAGCTTCATCAGCCCTTTCAGAGCATCGGTGGTCTTTCCCTTCGAACGTGCCTCAAGCATTTTCCCTAAAGTAATCAGCGTGAGAATCGTGGCTGCCGATTCAAAGTAAAACTCATGCATATAGTGCATCACAGCATCTGCGTTTCCCCTTACCTGTGCATCCGTCATAGCAAACAGTGCAAACGTACTGTAAACGAAGGCTGCCGTAGCGCCTAGTGCAACCAGCGCATCCATATTCGGGGCACGATGCCACAGGCTCTTAAAACCGCTGATAAAAAACTTCTGATTGATGACCATAACTATCACCGTTAACAACAACTGTAAAAGCCCCATCGCCACATGATTGCCGTCAAAGAACGACGGCAGCGGCCATCCCCACATCATATACCCCATGGAAACATACATAAGTACAATCCAGAAACCCAGAGAGGCAATCAACCGCTTTTTTAGTACAGGAGTTTCCCTATCTTTTAACGCATCTTCATCATTGACTAATTGTGTATTTTGATCTTTCTTTTTGAGTGCTGCTCCATATCCGGCATCACGAACCGCAGCGATAATCTCCTCGGCAGATGCAGTTCCTTCTACGCCCATAGAATTAGTCAAAAGGCTCACCGAACAGGAGGTGACTCCTTTCACACCCGATACCGCTTTCTCCACTCGCGAGGAGCAGGCGGCGCAACTCATACCCGTTACTGTATATTGCTCCATAATTGATTCGCCTCCTCGTTTTATTTCATGAGTTTTTGCAGTGTTGCCACCAATTCATCAATCACTTCATCCTTGCCTTCCCGGATATCTCTGGCAACACAGCCTCTGATATGGTTTGCAAGCAGTTCCTTATTAAATGCATTGACCGCAGCGTTCACAGCGGCAGACTGAATCAAAATATCTGCACAGTAAGCATCTTTTTCCACCATACCACGAATTCCGCGAATCTGCCCTTCAATCCGATTCAACCGGTGAATCAATTTTTTTCGTTCCTCCTCTGAACGGTCTGTTGTTTTTTCGCAGCATCCACATACGTCTTTTTTATCCGACATCATTTGTCCCTCCCCTTTTTTGATATACCCCTGTAGGGTATTTATATTGTATACCCAGGGAGAGTATATGTCAATAAAAATTTAAATTCTATCCAGTTCCTTTTTAATTAAGAAAAAATTTGCGCAGAGTGCGTTTATGAAACTCTCTCCGAATCATCTGCACCTCTGCGCATCGTCATAAATTGTTTTATTTGTCTGACTTTTCTACCTGCTTGCAGTTTTCAATCAGGAAATCTCCGACCTTCTTCTGCTGAAGCATCTTTTCTACTTCTTCCTTACCGGCCATTTCCTCAAACTCTTTTGCGTCATCATAGCCATACTGCTTGGCATACTCTGCAAGACCTTTTTCGTAATCTTCATCTGAAAGTGTCAGCTTTTCCTTTTCCGCAATCAGCTCCACTGCAAATTCCTGCTTAATCAGGTTCTTTGCCATCTCATCCAGACTTACACCATAGTAATTCTGAATCAGGGCGTCCACATCCGTGCCATACATAGAGGCGATGTAGCTAAACTGGGATTCAATCTCAGAAGTAACCTCACTCAATTTGTCTTCCGAATAGGTTTCAATTACACAATTCTCAATCAAAGCCGCCCAAACAAGCTGTTCCAGATTGCCCTTTGCCGTCTCTTCATTGGATTTCTGCAAATCCTTCTTCACTTCTTCTTTGTATTCCTCAATCGTAGTAGCGGTTGTAGAGAGGTCCGCCAATAACTCTTTTGTCAATTCCGGAACGACAGAAATGGCATCCAGAGTAATTGTAAAAACAGCCGCCTTTCCGCTCAATGCCTCATTGTTTTTATATTCGTCCGGGAATGTAACATCAATATCAAAGGTTTCTCCGATGTTATGTCCGATAATCGCATCTTCAAATCCCGGGATAAATGTACCGGAACCAATCTCAAGTTCCGCATCCTCTGCCGTGCCGCCGTCAAAAGCTTCCCCATCTACTTTTCCGGCATAATCAATCGTAACAAAATCTCCGCTTTCCACCGCACGGTCAGTGACCGGCTGTTTCATCGTTTGCAAGGTAGACTTGATACTGGATTCAATGTCTGCGTCCGTCACTTCTGCAACTTCAACCTTGTCCACTTCCAGTCCCTTATACTGCGTGATTCTAATTTTGTCATTGGAAATTTCTTTATTTCCGCACCCCACCAGCGAAATTACGGTACACAATCCAACAACCACTGCTAACATTCTCTTTTTCATCTTTTTTACCCATCTTTCTATGTCATAATCGCGTAAATGCCCTTTCATTATAACACATTTTTTATTTTTTAAAAGGTTTTCTTGCACTTCTCCTCAAACAATGTTAAAATTCCCTATGTGAGAACGATGTACTCGCATAGAATAAACAGGTTAGGAGGCTCGTTATGAAAGTAGGTTGGATTATACTGATTGTTGTAATGGTAATTCTTATAGCTGCGATTGTGGCATTGTACTTTTTTGGAAAGAAACAGGAAAAGAAACAGGCCGAGCAACAGGAACAGTTAAAGGCTATGGCACAGAATGTGTCTATACTGGTCATCGACAAAAAACGGATGAAGATTAAAGACGCCGGATTCCCTGCCGTGGTACTGGACAGTACACCAAAGTATCTGCGCCGGGCAAAGGTTCCCGTTGTGAAAGCGAAAATCGGCCCAAAGATTATGACCCTGATGTGTGACGAGAAAATTTTCCCGCTCGTACCGGTGAAAAAAGAAGTCAAAGCGGTTATCAGCGGCATTTACATCACAGAAGTGAAAGGGCTAAGGGGAGCACTGGACACCCCCGAGAAAAAGAAAAAGGGCTTTTTCTCCAGATTCAAAAAAGAAGCTTAAAGAAAAAGGGGCTGTCGCGATGGCGAAATTGGTCTCCCTGAGCCTGAGGCAGTCGGCACACACGCCGCTGCCAAGGGCTTTTTCTTTTAGGCTTCATCTTCCGTATTTTCTAACACTCTGTTTTTTGAGAAGTAAT
>ONED01000017.1 GCA_900316755.1 uncultured Eubacteriales bacterium | reverse complement strand
GGTAGACCAGTTACCATAAATCTCACCGGTATCAGTGAACGGTGTCCACACGCCTACCTTGGCATCATCTGCATTTGCGGAAGATACCACACTCGTATCAATTGTCATAGGCGTTTCAATCACTTCTGCACTTCCTGTACTCCCAGCCTTCAGTGGTACATTTGGCATTAATCCAAGTACCAGTGCCAACACCAGCACACCGCTCAGCAAACGTCCCGGATGTCCGGTCAAAATTCGTTTTCTTTGTTTCCATTGTTTCATAACTTTAAATCCTCCTCGTATTATTATTTATCACGCATTAGGCATCTGCCCAAATTGTTTCGATTACTTTTCCGTCCTGCACTCTGGGCTCTTCTGCCACGTTTTTCATATCCATCACCCTTTTACTCCTTCATCCGAAGCAACTCCATTTTGAATCTGCTTCTGGAATGCCGCATAGAGAATCAGGATAGGCACGAGCGCAATCACAAGTCCGGCAAACGTCCTTCCATAGTCCACATCATACGTTCCCGAATTGGTCAAATAAGAAAGTCCGATGGCGATGGTATACTTCGTCTGATCATGGATGAATGTAAGTGCTGTCACATATTCGTTCCATGTCCCCATCACATTCAGGATTGCCACTACGAACAGGGAGGGTTTGACAAGCGGCATGATAATCTTGAAAAAGATATCAAACTGCGTCGCCCCGTCAATGGTCGCCGCTTCAATCAGAGAGTCGTGGATTCCCCGGATGAAGCCCGCCATCATAAAGATGTAGAAAGGCATTCCCTGAATCGCGTAGATAATGGATAGCCATATCAGAGAATCCGTCATCATAAGGGAGTCTGCAATGTAGTACAATGGCACCAGCACCAGCACACCGGGTACCATCATGGCTACCATGAAGAACGTCTCCAGCCCACGGATAAATTTTCCTTTAAATTTTGCAATGACATACGCATTCGCTCCTACGATTAAAAGCGTAATCATCAGTGTCACTACAACCGTCAGAATGCTGTTTAAAAAGTAAGCGCTGAAATTTGCTTTGTTCCATGCATTCACAAAGTTTTCCCACTGAGGGGTCTCCGGAAGTCCCCACGGCTGTGCAAAGAACTCTTTATTGGACTTCAGAGAAGTATACAACACCCAGATAACCGGGAAAGCTACCACCAGACTCCAGAAAATCAGGAAAATACGGATAAATTGTCTGGTTATAAATGTTCCTCTGTTTTCTCTTACCTTATCGTTCTTATTCACCGTCATCCGCCCCCTTTGACATCAGTTTATTTGCCGCCAGAGAAATCGTGACGGTAATGATAAGCATGATGACTGCAGCCGCATAGGAATATCCCACCTGCGGATACAGGCTGTCAAAGCTATGCTTATAGACGAACATTCCCATAACCACATTCTTCTCATTCACCGCGTCTCCCATCATCGCCTGCACCAAGGTGAAGTTGGCACTAAAGGACTGATACAGAATCGTGATTACCATAAACTTGGTCTGCCGGAAAACCGCCGGCATGGTAATATAGCGAAGCTGCTGCCACTCTCCTGCCCCGTCAATCTTTGCCGACTCATACAATTCCTTGCTGATTCCGTTGATTGCAGTAATCATAATCAGCATGAAAAGACCGACGCCGCACCAACTTGCCACAAATGTAATCACACCGATGGGATGTTCATAATTCCACCCGGTTTCGGGAATCCAGCCTGCCAGACCGATTTTTTCAAGCAGCGGATTCAGAATTCCGAAATTCGAATCCAGCACAAAGTTCCACATAATCGCAATGATGATGGTGGAAAGGACATTCGGCAGGAAGAAAAGAAAGCGGTACATTGCTTTCTCTGTTTTTCGGAACCGAAGTCTTGTCAGAGATACTGCAAACAATATCGTCAGTACTACAATGATGATTTCCTTTCCAAGAATAATCAGGAAGTCATTTTTAATTGCAGATAAGAATTCCGAATCCTGAAGGATGGAACGGTAATTCTGAAGCCCGACAAATGCATCCGAAGTCAGCTCCCCATATCCGGACCAGTCAAAAAAACTGGTATAGACGGAATTGATAATCGGGTACACAACAAACAAAAAATAAAGCAAAATCGATGGTAGACAAAGCAGGCAGAAAAATGCAATTTTAGATTTATCTTTGATTGGTTTCCTATTCATAAATCACACAACTTTCTCTTACTGATTTTTCTTTGCAGTCGCCTGCTGAATGGCCTCTACTGCCTGCTCTACCGTATATTCTCCGGAAACGATACGGTTCACACAGTCGTTGACGGTGCCATCCACACTGCCCCATGAAGTGCTTCCCTTCGCAACCATAGTGACAGAATCTGAATTCAGCATCTCATTCACCTGTTTTGCAGAGTCGGTAATATCTGCACCGGAGACGTCCACCGTCGTTGCACACGGAGAAGAACAGAGCTCTACAAATTTTGCGGATATCTCATCGGTATATAAAAACCGTAAGAATGCTGCTGCAGCTTCCGGATTCTTTGCCTTAGAAGCAATTCCTACTGTGTTCGCAGTAGCAATGACACAGGTAGGCTGGTCTGCATCCTGAAGCATGGACGGATAATAGCGCATCTGGAAGTCATCCGGAGTGGAATCTTTCATCTCGCTCTCCAGCCAGAGTCCGTTTGGAATCAGTGCATCTGTTCTCTTGAGCCATGTAGCCTGACTGGTAATGTGATTCATAGAAAGACCGCTCTTATCATAATAGCCGGCATCCGCAAGCTCCTTCAGCTTCTCCAGACACCTTACGAAACGCTGGTCTGCAAATACCTCTTCATTCGCCGCATTTGCCACATCATAAAAATAATCCAAATCATTGCTTGCAACTGCCTCCGAAGCCACTGCCGGCATCAGAAGTCCCCATACCAGATAGCCCGAATACTGTCCGGTATAAATAATCGGGGTAACGCCATCTTTCTGTGCCTGTGCGGAAAATGTTTTTAATTCCTCAAAGTTCTTCGGTACCTGCCAGTTTTTCTGGGTAAATAAAGTCTCGTCGTACCACATTCCATAGGTAGAAAGCGCGAACGGCATCTGATATACCGCATCGGTATCTTTATATGTATTTACAAGTCCCTCTCTTATCTTGTCTTTGACTTTTTCATCTGTACCATAGACATTTCCGTTTTCATAGATATCGCTCAAATCCATAAGCTTTCCTTCTGCCATCCACGTCTCTCCGGGAAGGTTCGTACCGTCTAAGAACACAAAATCCGGCGGATTGTCCTTCGCCCATCTGGTCTTCATCTGTGCATTGATGTTGGCGTCTAAGTGTGCCGTAATTTCCAAATCAGGGTTCTGTTCCTGAAATTTTTCAATGGCATATTCCCACCATTCACTTCCGAAACCACCCACGAAAATCTGTAATTCCAGTTCCCCGGTGAGCGGCTTCTCGTCACTGGAATACGTAAACGTCACTTTGCCGCTTTCTTCCTTTTTCTCCTCCTTCTGGCCACAGCCCGCCATGCCAAAGGTCATCGCAACTGTAAGACCAATCGCCGTCAGGCGACCTAACATTTTTTTCATAACACTACCTTCTTTCTGTTTTATTTGATATGTCTTCATTTTATCTGTTCTTTTCCCGTTTGTCGGCAGACTTTTTTTACTAAAAAAGTTACTTTTTTTGCTTTTTGCCTTTTTAGGAAAGAATCTCCTGTTAGATTGCGGTTAGTTTTCACAAAACGAATAAAAAAGTAAAAAAAAGATACCATTATTTTCGAAAACATTCTTGCAATTTATAGTACAATGGGTATAAAACAATGCAGCTAAAAAGAAGGAGAATCCCATGAAGCATCAGAAAAAGAAACGCTTTCCCTCCGGTGTGCGTGCACGCCTGCTGTGCATTTTTTTGTGTTCGGTCCTGATTCCGGTTATTATGTACGGAATTATGGTATCTTTTTCCTCCAGCAAAGAATTGGAACAGGAGAACTACAAAACTTACCAGCAGATGACGAACCAAATCGGGGCAGTTTTTTCAGAATATATTTCCCGTACGGACCAAACACTACGCAGTGTGGACAACTCTCTTGCGATTCCACAGTTCCTGCGGAATGAGATTATTGTCACAATTGGTCTGGAGCCGGATATCAACTTTTTGAAAGATAATGCGTATTCTGCATTAAAACAATTAGGAGACACCAACAGCAGCATTTACTCTCTGACTGTCATGACTTTGGGCGGAGACACCATATCCTATGTGGAGCGAAAAAGAGATACCTTTCTTAAAGATATTGAGAGCGAATATTACACTCCCCTGCGAAACTCTACCGGATATACGGTTGTCCTTCCAATAACAGAAAGCAAATATAAAAATGCAGCTTCGCATGAAGTATTTACCGTAGCCTGTAGATATCTGGATTCTTCCGGGTACACCGGTTATTTGATTGCAGAATGTCCTACGACAAAATTTGAAGAGTTCTGTAGTTTCGTCCAGTTAGACTCCGGTATCAATGTCTATATTCTGGATCAGAAAGGACAGCTTGCATACACAACGGAAAGCGATGATACGCGACGGGACGATATTCTGCCCCAATTAAAGGGCAATGGAGAGAATGACCACATTACCGCAGGAAATAACAAGTATATGCTGGTCAACAGTCCTCTCTCTGACACCGGATGGACCGCGTATACCACGATTCCATATGACATTGTCACCTCAAATTCAAATCAGCTTTTGCTTACGTTTTTCTGGCTCTGTGTGATTTGTATGCTTATCATTATAGCTGTCACTTACGCAGTTTCCGGATATTTTACTAAACCGGTAACTACACTGCAGCAGGCAATGAAAAAAGTATCGGAAGGAGATTTAACTGTTCGGGTGCCGGAGAACCGGTCCGATGAATTTGGAGATTTGAACAAAGGTTTTAACCATTTGATGGGAAAGCTGGATGGATTAATCAAAGACATTTCGGAAGCACAGGTACGAAAGAACGCTGCCGAATACCAGATGCTGCAAAGCCAAATTAACCCTCACTTTCTCTATAATACGTTAGACACCATTCGGATGATGGCTGTACTTTCCGATGAAAACACGATTGCAACTGCACTGTTGCATCTCTCGGCTCTCTTTCGTTATCATACACGGAAAAGTAACCGTCTGGTGACGATTCAGGAAGAGATTGAACAGATTCAAAATTATCTGTATCTGCAAAAGCTGCGTTTTCAGGACCGCCTGGAAATCGAATATGAGATACAGGAAGAAGTATTACAGTATCAGATGCCGAAGATTCTCTTACAGCCGATTCTGGAAAATTCGTTGTCCCATGGTTTTCAGGATACCGATTACACGTATGTACTGCGTATCCGGATATGGAAGGAAGAAGGCTTTATTTCCTTTGTCATCAGTGACAACGGAAGCGGTATGTCAGAAGAAGCATTAACATCACTCCGCCTGCATCTTGACACGCTCGAGGAAGATGACCTTCGCGGCATCGGCCTATATAATGTAAATAAGCGTCTGCACCTGTATTTTGCTGACAACAGCGGGCTATGGATAGAAAGTGAAGAAGGGAAGGGAACGACCGTTTCTTTTCGCATTCCTATATTAAATAATGACAGTACTCTTTTTAAATATGAGGAATACTTAAATACAAACGAAGGAAAGGATATAAACAGCCATGAATAGTCGTATGCTAAAAGTTTTTATTGTTGACGATGAAAAATTGATTCGGGAAGGCATCAAAAAACTGCTTCGCTTCGAAGAATTGAGATTCTCTATCTGCGGGGAAGCCTCCAACGGACGCGATGCATTCCCGGCAATTTTAGAAACCCATGCAGACATCGTCATTACTGACTTGAAGATGCCTTTTGTAGACGGAATTGCACTTGCAAACCGCCTTGCTGAAGAAGCACCGGAAATTCTGGTGATTGTGTTCACCGGTTTCGAAGAATTTCAGTATGCAAAAGCCGCTGTACACGCCGGTGTATTTGATTTTCTTCTAAAGCCGGTATCCCCGGAAGAACTAAAAAACACTTTGTTGCGTGCCGGCGAGAAAATTCACAACCGAAGCTACAGTTATCCCTTTGATTTGGAATCCGCTATGATTTCAGCGATTCGAAAAGGGGATGTCTCTGCGGCCTTCTCTGCCCTTGATGCTATTTTCGATGATTTTTTTAAGCATCATGTGAATTCTGATACAGCAGCAAAAATCTGTGAAAAACTCCTCACAGAATTGGATATCTGTTACCACAAGTATATGAAAAATGAGGGGATTGTTCCAAAAGCAACGATTTCTGAAGGAATGTCCCTTTCTAATTTGCAGACATTTATGAAGGATTATCTTGCAAAAATCCTTTCCGTTGAAACCTTCTCTTCTTCTGATATTCTGGTAGAGAAGATTAAAATGTATCTGGAAACCCACTATCAGGAAAATATCACGCTTAAGGTACTGGAAAATGAGTTCTTCTTCAACGCAAGCTATATCAGCCGGATATTTAAGTCCAAAACCGGGGAAAATTACAATGATTATCTGTTAAAAATCAGAATCCGCCATGCAAAGGAACTGCTGACTACCACCAACCGTTCCATTATTCAAATCAGTGATATGACCGGATTTGGCAATTCCAAATACTTTAGCCGCATATTTAAAGCAGTTACAGGAATGTCACCCGTAACGTACCGTGCAAAACATCAACAAAAATAGCGGTGAATGCAAATCGGGGGACGTAGTAAACTACGTCCCCAACTTCTTTCTTTCACCTTATTCTGTTAGAATGTCTGCCTTATGCAAGAGCTTCCTTCACCTCATCTTTCAGATACTCCGGTTCCGCCTCATAAAACCGCTCCTCTTCCACAATCTTTGCAAGCTCCGGGTCAAGCGGTATCTTGCCCAGTACCTCCACGCCGATTTGAGCTGCGATTTCCTCGATATGGCTCTCACCGAACACCGGAATCTCTTTGCCGCAATCCGGACATTTGAGATAGCTGTAATTCTCTACGATACCAAGCACCGGGATATTCATCTGTCTCGCCATGTAGAACGCCTTCTTTACAATCATCTGTACCAAATCCTGCGGAGAAGTGACAATCACAACGCCGTCAAGCGGCAGAGACTGGAATACCGTCAGCGGTACATCACCTGTTCCGGGTGGCATATCCACGAAGAGATAATCCAAATCGCCCCACAGAACTTCCTCCCAGAATTGCTTTACTACACCTGCAATAATCGGGCCTCTCCAGATAACCGGAGTGTCTTCCGAATCTAAAAGCAGATTGATAGACATAATTCTGGTCTCGTCCTCGGCAATGCAAGGAAACATCCCTACCTCATTTCCGGTAGCGTGCTCATGAATCCCATACATCTTCGGAATCGACGGTCCTGTAATGTCGGCATCCAGAATTCCAACGGAATATCCTTGTTTTCGCATCATTCTGGCAAGAGATGCGGTTACCATGGATTTCCCAACACCGCCTTTTCCACTGATAACACCAATGACTTTCTTTACATGAGTGTACTCGTTTGCCGGTATCTTCATATCTGCCAGTTTGCTCGGACAAGAGCCTGCCTGTGCACAGCTAGAGCAGCTTTCCCGCGAGCATGAACTGTTATTTTCCTGTTCTGACATTTTCATTTCCTCCCTATTCTTCCACTGCTGCAATCACTTCTACTTCACAGAGTACATTTTTCGGCAACGTTTTTACCGCAACGCAGCTCCTTGCCGGTTTTGAAATAAAGTATTTTGCGTATACTTCATTAAATGCCGAAAAATCAGCCATATCCGCTAAAAAGCAAGTGGTCTTTACCACTTTTTCAAAAGAGGAACCCGCCTCCAAGAGAATCGCCTCCAGATTCTTGCAGACCTGCTCTGTCTGTCCCTCGATATCTGCTGCTTCTATCGTATCTGTCGCAGGATTAATCGCAATCTGACCTGCGCTGTAGAGAAGTCCATTGTGTACATATCCCTGTGAATAGGGACCCAACGCCTTTGGTGCCTTTTCTGTTGCAACTGCCTTCATCATTTTTCTCCCTTCTGTCTCAAAACATCAATCTTCAAATGTTTCTTTTAATTTATCCATAAATCCTTTTTTTCTACCGTGCTTTTTCTCTGACTCCTCATCTTTTCCCTGATTCAGGGAATTCCCGGTCAATTCGTCAAATTTACGCAATGCTTCTTTTGCTTCTGCACTCAAATGCTCCGGCGTCTGAATCACCAGTGTGACATAATGGTCGCCACGCACATTTTTGTTGCGGAGAGAAGGTACTCCCTTTCCTTTTAACCGAACCTTTGTGTCCGTCTTTGTGCCGGGTGCCACGGTATATAACACATCGCCGTCCACTGTCTTGATACGTACATCGCCGCCGAGTGCAGCCTGTGCATAGGAAATCGGCACTGTTGAAAAAATGTGCATATCCTGCCGTCCAAACACAGGGTGTCTTGACACGGTTACTTCTACCAGCAAATCTCCTCTCGGGCCTCCATTGATACCCGGTTCTCCTTTTTCCCGGATACGGATGCTCTGCCCGTTATCGATACCTGCCGGAATATTTACGGAAATCTTTTTCCTTACAGAAGTGTATCCGGTGCCACCGCAGGAAGAGCATTTTTCCTTAATGATTTTCCCAGTGCCCTGACAATCCGGACAAGTCTGCACGTTCTGTACCGTTCCAAAGAAGGATTGGGATGTATAGGTCACCTGCCCCCTTCCGCCACATTTCGGGCAAGTCTCCGGTGAAGTGCCCGGTTTCGCCCCGGTACCGTTACAGGTAGAACATGGCTCTTTTAATACCACGTCCAGCTCTTTTTCACATCCAAATACCGCTTCTTCAAATGTAATACGAATACCTTTTCTGATATTTGCGCCCTGACGCGGTGCATTGCCTGCACGTCCGCCACGACGGGAGCCTCCGCCAAAGAAATCTCCAAAGATATCCCCAAAAATATCACTGAAGTCTGCGCTGTTAAAGTCGAATCCGCCAAATCCGCCGGCTCCTCCTGCACCGCCCTCAAACGCAGCATGACCAAACTGATCATACTGACGACGCTTATCAGGATCACTTAAAACTGCATACGCTTCTGAGGCCTCTTTGAATTTCTTTTCTGCTTCCTTATCTCCCGGATTCATGTCGGGATGATACTTTTTTGCCAAGGCTCTATATGCTTTTTTTAATGCCGCGTCATCTGCATTTTTATCAACGCCGAGCACTTCATAGTAATCTCTTTTTGTTTCAGCCATAACTGTCTGCCTCTCTTTTCCATCTATCGCTGCTGTTTCGCCCACGCCCTAAGCGACAGGCGAACTCATAAACTAAGCAAATTCTGCGAAGCCCGGCTTTCGCCGGGTCTCGCAGAACATACTGCCTTTTCCATATTGGTTTTCTCTGTAGATTAGATTTCTTTGTAATCTCCGTCTACTACATCGTCACCTGCAAAGCCTTCCGGTGCCGGACCTGCTTCCGGTGTAGAACCTGCCTGCGCTCCTGCTGCTCCTGCTGCCGCACCAGCCTGTTCGTACATCTTTGTGAACAATGCCTGAGCACTTGTCATCAGTTTCTCTTTTCCGGCTTTCAGTTCTTCTACCTGAGCATCAGTGACTGTTTCCGGAGTAGATTTTGCAAGGATATCTTTTAATGCCTGAATATCAGCTTCTACTGCTGCCTTCTCGGTTGCATCAATCTTATCGCCGACTTCATTCAATGCTTTCTCTGTCTGAAATACCATTGCATCTGCATCGTTTCTGGCATCAATTGCCTCTTTCCGTTTCTTGTCCTGTGCCTCGAATTCAGCAGCTTCCTTGACTGCCTTTTCGATATCGGCATCTGACATATTTGATCCGGCTGTAATGGTAATGTGCTGTTCTTTTCCGGTTCCCAAATCCTTTGCAGATACATTTACGATACCGTTTGCATCGATATCGAACGTAACTTCAATCTGTGGGATTCCACGCGGTGCCGGAGCAATTCCGTCCAGTCTGAACTGTCCGAGAGATTTGTTATCTCTTGCGAACTGTCTCTCTCCCTGTACTACATTAATATCTACTGCGGACTGGTTATCTGCTGCTGTTGAGAAAATCTGGCTCTTCTTCGTCGGAATCGTCGTATTTCTTTCAATCAGCCTTGTTGCAATACCGCCCATTGTCTCAATAGAAAGAGAAAGCGGAGTAACATCCAAAAGAAGGATATCTCCTGCACCGGCATCTCCTGCCAATTTACCACCCTGTACGGAAGCACCTAAAGCAACACATTCATCCGGATTCAGAGTCTTGCTTGGTTCTTTTCCGGTCAACTGTCTTACCTTATCCTGTACTGCCGGGATACGTGTGGAACCACCAACCAGCAATACCTGACCAAGCTCAGAAGCTGTGATTCCGGCATCGGAAAGGGCTCTCGTAACAGGCTCTGCTGTCTTTTCTACTAAATCATGTGTCAATTCATCAAATTTCGCTCTTGTAAGGTTCATATCCAAGTGGAGCGGACCTGCTGCATTCATACTGATGAACGGAAGGTTGATATTGGTCGTTGTTGCTGCAGAAAGCTCTTTCTTTGCTTTTTCAGCAGCTTCTTTGATTCTCTGCAATGCCATCTTATCTGTAGATAAATCTACGCCGTTGTTTGCCTTGAAATCTGCGATGATATAGTCAACGATTTTCTGGTCGAAGTCATCTCCACCAAGTCGGTTATTACCTGCGGTTGAAAGTACTTCGATAACACCGTCGCCAATCTCGATGATAGATACATCAAATGTACCACCACCTAAATCGTATACCATGATTTTCTGCTCTTTTTCATTATCCAGACCATAAGCAAGAGCTGCAGCTGTAGGCTCGTTGATGATACGTTTTACATCAAGTCCTGCAATCTTTCCTGCGTCCTTTGTTGCCTGACGCTGTGCGTCATTGAAGTATGCAGGTACGGTGATAACCGCTTCTGTTACTTTTTCGCCAAGATAGCCTTCTGCGTCTGCTTTCAATTTCTGAAGAATCATTGCAGAAATCTCCTGTGGAGAATACTTTTTGTCATCGATTGTAACCTTGTAGTCTGTTCCCATTTCCCTCTTAATAGAAGAAATCGTCTTTTCTGCATTTGTAACTGCCTGACGCTTTGCCGGCTCTCCGACTAAACGTTCTCCTGTTTTTGTGAATGCAACGACAGACGGTGTCGTTCTTGCTCCTTCTGTGTTTGCGATAACTGTTGGCTGTCCACCTTCCATAACGGCTACACAGCTGTTTGTTGTTCCCAAGTCAATCCCAATAATTTTTCCCATGATAATTTTCCTCCTAAATTTAATTTGCTACTTTTACCATACTATGTCTTACGACAGAATCGCGGTAAGTATATCCCTTTTGGAATTCTTCCACGACCATATTATCGCCGGCTTCTTCATCCTCCACATGCATCACTGCATTGTGTAAATCCGGATTAAATTCTGTGCCGACTGCTTCAATCGGTTTTACACCGACTGATTCCAGGGTAGTCATGATTTGTTTGTAAATCATCTCCATCCCCGTTACGAAAGAATCCTCTTTCTGTTCCTCCGGAACTGCTGCAAGACCTCTTTCAAAATTGTCCACAACCGGAAGTATCTTTTCGATAATATCCTTCGCCCCGATTTCATACATTGCTGCTTTTTCCCTTTCGGTACGTTTCCGGAAATTATCGAACTCTGCCATCTGTCTTGTGACCCGGTCTGTCAGTTCTTCGATTTTTTCATCTTTCGAATCCTTCTTCGGCTTTCGTCCAAATAACTTTTTCTTTTCTTTTGCGTCCTCTGACGCTTCTTCGTTTTCGCCTTCTTCCGCATCCTCTACGGTATCCTCTACCGTATTCTCTACTGTATCATCCGCAGAAGCTTCTTCTGTTTCAGTCTCACTTTCCTGTGTTTCTTCCTTGTCTTCTGTGTCCAAGGCTGTCTCAGGAACTACATCCTCTGCAGCCTCAGATGCTTTTTTTTCATTCATCTCTTTTTCCAATGGAGCCTTCCACCTTTCTACTCTTCTCTATGGAATATCTCATCCAACTCGGTCATCAAAGTTTTCAGAGTCTTCATGACATTTTCATAGTCCATTCGTTTCGGTCCGATAATTCCTATCGTTCCCTGCATCCCTTCGCCTAATTCATAGGTTGCCGTGACCACGCTGCAGTCTTTCATGGACTGAACCGGTGCTTCATTGCCAATGTATACCTGAATGCCCTTATTCTCCTCTTTGGATAACGTTTCTGTGACGATTTCCTGAAGAAGCTGTTTTTCTTCAAAGGCATTGATAATCTCCTGTGCGCTCTGGCTGTCGCTGAGCTCCGGATATTTGAATACATTCGTTGCACCGCTCGTGTAGATTTCCATATCATTTCCCACCTGAATCGTAGCTGCCACCGCATCCAGGACATCACCGATTACCTCACTGTGGGTCCCTGCCTGCTCTTTCAATCGTGCAACCATGCCGAGATTAATCTCTTCAACGGACATCCCGGTCAAAGTCGTATTCAAAAGCATATTGAGCTTTAGCAAGGTTTCATTGCTAAGCTGCTCCCCGACGGTTACGATTTTGTTTTTGATGATATTCCCTTCCATCACAATCACTGCGATAATCTGGTTTTCATCTACCTGAGACAGTTGAATAAATTTCAACTTGTTCCTGTTGTAAGTCGGAGCCGAAACCATCGTTGCATAATTTGTGCTGGATGCCAGAACCTTTGCAGCCTGTTTTAAAATTTGATCCATCTTGTCTGCTTTCTGAAGCATCTGCGCTTTTATCTCGGTGACTTCCTGCTCTTTTTGCTCCATCAGCATATCTACATACCAACGATATCCTCTATCGGAAGGGATTCGACCTGCTGATGTATGAGGCTGAACAATATATCCCAAATCTTCCAGGTCTGCCATCTCATTTCGAATCGTCGCGGAGCTTAAGTTCAAATCCGTGTACTTCGAAATGGTTCTGGAACCTACCGGTTCACCGGTCTCTAAATAAGTTTTGATGATGGTCTGAAGGATAATCCTTTTTCGCTCATCTAACTCTTGATTTTGTTCCATGTCAACCTCCTTTTCTTTTTATTAGCACTCCATTCATTTGAGTGCTAACACCTTACGACTATTAAGATAACACCGTGTTTTTTGTTTGTCAACCATCTTTATAAATTTTTTAGATTTCTTTTTCCCTTAGTATTTCCCCAAATACATAATTACTGACATCGATTCCTTTTTCCGTCAATCTTAGAAATCCATCTTCCATTATCACTAACTTCTCCCTCTGCATACGTGCAACATTTTCTCCATAGCATTCTTCCAGACTCTTCCCAAATGTCTCTTCAAACTCCTTCATGCAGATTCCCCTGGTTTTCCGAAGTCCCAAAAAAACAAACTCCTCCATCTGTTCCGTTACGGAAAGGATTTCCCTGTCTTTTTGTATCATTTCCGGCTCGCCGGAATTTTCTAAATACATTTCCAAATCTTCTATATTTTTCCATCTGACATTGTCAAAGAGGCTTGACGACCCAAGCCCCATTCCAAGATAGTTTTTCCGCTCCCAGTAGCCAAGATTATGTCTGCATTCTTTTCCCGGCTTTGCATAATTGGAGATTTCGTATCTATAATATCCTGCTTCTTCCAAAAGTTCTTTGGTACGCCAGTACATCCGACGCTCCTCCTCTTCCGTCGGGAGTTTTTCTTCCTCTTCCGTCCCTTCTCCATAAAGGGTAGCAAAAGGTGTGCCTTCTTCTATGATTAGACTGTATGCGGAGAGATGTTCCGGATTCAGTTTCAGAACCTGCCTAAGGCTCTCTTCCCAGCTTTCTAGCGACTGACCCGGAATCGCTGAAATCAGATCCACATTAATATTCTCAAATCCACATTCTCTGGCCAACCAAAAACTTTCCAAAAAATCTTCAAATGTGTGAATCCGTCCAAGGAGTTTCAATTCCTCATTCTTTGCAGATTGTAATCCAAAACTGATTCGATTCACGCCCGCCTTTTTGTATGCCGCCAGTTTTTCCCGATTCACCGTTCCCGGATTTGCTTCCACGGAAATTTCAGCATCTTCTGCAACCCGGAAATGTAATTTTATGGCTTTCATGATACGCTGCATCTGCCTGCCGTTCAGTATAGTCGGCGTTCCGCCTCCAAAAAACACAGAAGATACAGTAGTCTTATTGTATAAATTACAATCACCCTGTGCACCTATTTCATCTATCAATTTTTCTACATAACATGCTATGGTGTTATCATCTGCCGGTCCGGAAAGAAAATCACAATAGGCACATTTTCTCTTGCAAAACGGAATATGAATATAAATTTCCAGTTCTTTTCTCATAACAAACCCAATTTTACTTGTCGTCCAGCTTGAGTACGCTCATAAATGCTTTCTGCGGAATTTCCACGTTGCCAATCTGGCGCATTCGTTTTTTCCCTTCCTTTTGTTTTTCCAAAAGTTTTCTCTTTCGGGTAATATCTCCGCCGTAACATTTTGCGAGCACATCTTTTCGCATCGCTTTTACGGTTTCTCTTGCAATAATCTTGCTGCCCACCGCTGCCTGAATCGGAATCTCAAACAAGTGTCTGGGAATCTCATCCTTCAGCTTCTCACACATCTTGCGTCCACGCTCATAAGCATTTCCACTAAATACGATGAAAGAAAGCGCATCTACTTCTTCTTTATTAATTAAGATATCCAGTTTCACCAGCTCGGATCTTGTATAACCCAGCATTTCATAATCAAAGGACGCATATCCCCGCGAACGGGATTTTAATGCATCAAAAAAATCGTAAATAATTTCATTTAATGGCAGATGATACCGAAGCACCGCTCTTGTTTCCTCGATGTATTCCATTCCCTGATAGATACCGCGTCGTTCCTGACACAAATCCATGATCGCACCGATAAATTCGGAGGTGACCATAATCTCCGCTTTCACCATGGGTTCTTCCATATAATCAATCTCTGTCTGTTCCGGCAGGTTAGACGGGTTCGTAAGCTCTATCACTTCCCCATTTGTCTTGTGTACCCGGTAAACAACCCCCGGCGCCGTCGTCACAAGGTCCAGATTGTATTCTCTCTCCAGACGTTCCTGAATAATCTCCAAATGCAAAAGTCCCAAAAATCCGCATCGGAACCCAAACCCGAGTGCAATGGAGGTCTCCGGCTCAAACTGAAGTGCCGCATCATTTAATTGCAGTTTTTCCAGCGCATCCCGCAAATCCTGATATTTGGCGCCATCTGCCGGATACATCCCGCAGAATACCATGGGCTGAACTTTTTTGTAACCCGGAAGCGGTTTGGCACATGGTCTGTCCGCATCCGTAATTGTATCCCCCACACGGGTGTCCTTTACATTTTTCAGGCTGGCAGTGATGTATCCGACCATACCTGCCGCAAGTTCCTCGCAGGGAATGAACTGACCTGCTCCGAAATATCCCACTTCCACTACCTCTGCCGTCGCACCGGTCGCCATCATTTTAATGTTGGTTCCCTTTCGCACCTTGCCTTCCCGGATGCGGCAGAATACGATGACTCCTTTATAGGAATCATACACAGAATCAAAAATCAATGCTTTCAGCGGAGCCGACGCATCTCCCGAGGGAGATGGAATTTTTCTGACAATCTGTTCCAAAACGTCCTCTACATTCAATCCGGTCTTTGCTGAAATCCGCGGTGCATCCTGTGCCTCAATCCCTATCACGTCTTCGATTTCCTCGATGACACGCTCCGGCTCTGCACTTGGCAAATCAATTTTGTTAATGACCGGCATCACATCCAAATCATGGTCCAATGCCAGATAAACATTCGCGAGAGTCTGTGCCTCCACACCCTGCGCCGCATCTACCACAAGGATTGCTCCGTCACATGCAGCAAGGCTTCTTGACACCTCATAGTTAAAATCCACATGTCCCGGCGTATCTATCAGGTTGAAAATATACTCTTCCCCATCCTTCGCCTTGTACACAGTGCGCACTGCCTGCGCTTTAATCGTAATTCCTCTTTCCCTTTCCAGTTCCATGTTGTCAAGCACCTGTGCCTGCATCTCACGGCTCGTTAAAAGTCCCGTCATCTCAATAATGCGGTCGGCCAGAGTGGATTTCCCATGGTCAATATGTGCAATAATGCAAAAATTTCGTATTTTGCTCTGTTCTATTTCTGACACGTTCCTTCCTCCTTTGATGAATATTTCACAATAAACAGCTCCACTCCCAGAGTGTCTGTCAAATTTCCTGTCTTTACACGTTCCTCAATCTCAACGCTCTCCTCCAGAATCCCCCGGAGCGCTTCCTCAGAAAATGTTTTTGCCTGTTCCTGATACTTTCCCACCACAAACGGATGCAGACCTGTTTTGGAGGCAATTTCTTTTCGTGCATAGCCCTGCCCGTCCAAAACCTTCACTTCCAACAAAAGCTTAAACTGTCTTGCAAGCAGGAACAGAATCCGCATGGGCGGCTCTTTCAGCGCAAGCAAATCATAATAATAATCCAATGCTTTCCTCTGTTTTTTGTCCGCCACTGCATTCACCATATCGAAAATGCGGCTGGTAATCTGTGTCGTACAGATTTCTTCCACATCCGCAATCGTGATGCTGTCTTTTTCTAAGGTATAACAAAACAGTTTTTCCAGTTCCTTTTGGATGTTTTCCATATCGGTTCCAACCTTGTTAAGGAAATGTCGAACGGTAGGCTCTGTAACCTGTTTTCCCTCTTTTTTCACACTGCCCAGAATCCAGCGAATCAGTGTTACCTCGTCCTGCCGGGAAAGCTCCACGGCTCGTCCCTGACTTTGCACTGCCTTATAGAGTTTTCCCCGTTTGTCCACTTCATTTTCCACGAAAATCATCGCCGTCGTCTCCGGCATTTCTTTCAGATACTCGGCAAGCTCCGGTGTGGCATTTTTAAAAAATCCGGTGTCTTCTAGGACAATCACCCTTCGCTCTGCAAAAAACGGAAGCGTCTCCGCCAAATCAATGACCGCCTTTATATCCGTATTCTTTCCTTCATAACAGGCATAGTTCATGGTATCCTCCAAAGGAAGCATGGCACTTCGCAGTTTATCCCTGTACTGCCTTTTCAAATATGCTTCTTCCCCGTAAAGCAGATATACTTTTTTAAATTGCCCCGTCTTCAAATCTTCATTCAGACTTTTCATATTGAGTACACCTTTCTATCCCACCTATATCTTCTTTAGTCTATATGGAACTTTGAAAAATGTCAATCGTGGTTTTTGTGATTTCCAATTGAATGGCACCCGCGTCCATGGTCTTATAAATCTTACTTCCTGCCCCCTTCAAACGTTCCAGTGTCTCTGTATGCGGATGCCCATAGGAATTATCCCTGCCGGCAGAAATAAGAGAAATATCCGGCTGTGCGATTTTTAAGAACGCCTCTCCGGTAGAATTTTTAGAACCATGATGCGCCACCTTTAGTACCTCATAAGATTTCCCTTTCAGCTTCTGAACCAGTGCTTCCTCTCCTTCGCCTTCCACATCCCCGGTCAGCAGCATATCAAATTGTCCAAAGGTGACACTTAGCACCATAGAACCTGCATTTCCCAAAAGTCCGGAAGTATCCGGCCAAATGCATCGGATGTTCAATTCCTTCTCCGTGATAACCGTGCCGCTGTCCATCACTGCTACTTCCACCGACTGTTCCCATGCAAGCTTTGCCAACGCCACCAGTTTTTCATCCCTTTTATAATTAGAAGGCAATACCAGCATCCCAATCTTCACGCCAAATCGCTGCCGCTCCAGCATTTCTGCGATTCCACTGTAATGATCGGAATCTCCATGAGACACGAACACATAATCTAAGTTTGCCACCCCCTGTGATTTTAAAAAAGGTTCCATCCGATATTTTCCCACCCGTTCCACATCACTGCTCCCACCGTCTATCAGATAAGTGCTTCCGGTAGGACCTTTCATAAAAATGCAATCCCCCTGTCCTACATCCAGCATGGTAACCTGAAGCTTTCCATTCGGAAATTTGGTAAACAGACAAACCACAAACAAAGAAAAGGCGATACTGACGATGCCCGGCAAAAACCGCATACCCTGTTTTCGGAAATGCATTTTCTGTCTCGGTGCACCTTCCTTTTGCTCATACACTCTTTTGCACCGGCAAAATAACGCAAGTCCTATCACCAGTACCCCATAATAAAGCAGCCCCTTCCACCATTCCGGCTTTCCAAACACAATCCTAGCAAGGGGAAGCTCTGCAGCGATTTCTCCAAGCCTCGCAAAGAGTTGTAAAATCTTGTCACAGAGAAAAAGCATCCCACTTCCAAGCGGTTCCCAGAAAAGATATCCGAGACTTCCGAACATTCCAAATGCCAGCACCACAGGCACCAGCGGAATCACCACCAGATTCAGCAGGATGGAATAGAGCGGGAACTCAAAATAGAACCAAAGTAACACCGGAAACAGAATCCCATTTATCGCCACACTCGCCAGAACACCTTTTGGAATCGCAATTTTTTTGAATTTCGGTAAAGGAAAAAGAATCCCAAGAACTGCCCCATAAGACATATAAAACGCAGCATCCAAAAAGAATAAAGGCTGATACCAAATGAGAAGTGCCGCTGAAACCATAAGTGCGGTCAACATATCATAGACACGACCACTCATGTCTGCCCCGATTCGAAACAGCAGCATCATAAATGCCCGAAATACGGACACCGAAATCCCAATCATCAGCACATATCCGCCAAGTACCGCCAGCGCAAGAACCCCTGAAACCCCATAGGGCAATCCTGCCTTTCGAAGCAGCCGGTAAATGCCAAGCCCGATAAACGAAATATGTAGACCCGAGATTGCCAGAATATGGGAAATACCGTTCTTCTGGTAAAGCTCTTTCATCTCCTCTTCCATTCCTTCTGTTTCCCCAAGCAGCATGGCACAGAGAACAGAGCCATTCTCCTCACTCATATGCTTTACAATCATTCCTTTCCATGCCCGGCGCAGCCCGTACAATGCTTCCAAAAGGGTATTCTCTTTCCCTGTCACACAGACAATCTCCGTGCTCCATACCATCCCATAAATCTTCTGCTTCCCATAATAAACTTTTGCATCAAAATTTCCCGGGTTTCTTGCACCCGAAAATCTCTGCGCTTTTCCCTTTACAACAATGGTCTTCCCAATCGGAATATTTGCAAAACTGTCATCATAAACGATTATATTGGGTTCTGAATTGTTCTTCAGATATAAGATTTGATAGTTTGATGTGTCCGCCTTTTTGTACACCTGACCCTGAATCAGAATCTCCTCGTCCTGTTTTTCTTCCCCCATTTCATAAAAAATAGAGGAAGCGGGGATTTTCACCGGACTCTCCCCGCTTGTAATCAGAAGCAAAACACCCTTTATCATTAGTAATGCTATGCACAATACACATAATGGTCTTTTCTTCATGTATTACTCCTCAATAAAATCTGCCCTCCATTCCAGTGGCTCACTTAAGTCCACCGTGCCTTTAAACACAACATCGCCGGAGCCTTCCACCAGAATCTGTACCCTTGTGACATTTCCATTTGCAATAATGGAATTGACAATGGAGTAAATGGCAATCTCCGGTTTTTGATTGTATCCGTCGCTTAAAAATGCAGAATCAAAATTGACATAGCAGATGCCCTCTTTCACCGACACTCCTAAAAGTTTCACCGAATCCGGAATCGTCGCACTTCGCTTGTCCGACGAAGGCCCTTTCATCAACTTTTCCACCACCAGCTTTTCTACAGATGTATTCACGTTGTAATGCACATCCGTTCGTTTTTCCGAGCTCAATTTCGTTCCGTCGCTATTGGCAAAATAGAGTTTTAAATCCGTGGTTTGATAGGATTTCAGGGAAGAACCTGTATTCTGTACAAAATCTTCCGCGCACATCAGCCCAACCGGATTCCCCGAAAGATCTTTTAAAGGTTCTCCGTCTACATAAAAGGATACATAGCTGATACCCGGAATCTGTACGAAAGTCCGCACGACTGCTGCGCGAAGCAGAACCTCTCTGCTCTTCTCCATCTCCAGATACTCCTCACTCCAAAAAAGCTTCAGTTTCTGTTCTCCTACTTCAAATTTTTCTACTTCCATCTCTTTCGGGATTGCCGACTGTGCCACTTTCCCGTCTTCCGGCTTTCTAAGTGCCTCTAATACTTCCTCCACGCTTTCCTCTCCATTCGGCTCCTTTCGGAAATACTCCTCCTGAACCAGCGCATTCCCATCCGGATTCACATAATAGATGTCCATCTTCGTTCCCGTTTCCTCATCAGAACATCCCATTAACAGAACGCTCCAGAAAAGGCAGAGAAGGAATCCTATTTTTTTCTTCATGCCAATCCCCCCCTATGAGATGTAATTCAAAGGAACTCTCACGGTAAATGTGGTTCCTTCGCCCTCTTCGCTGTGTACCTTTATCGCTCCCCGATGGGTAATAATCGCATTTCTCGCAATCGCAAGCCCCAGACCCGTTCCGCTGATTTCTTTGGAATGGGATTTATCCACGCGATAAAACCGTTCGAAAATATGGTCCAGTGCCTCCTGTGGAATGCCCACTCCTGAATCTGCCACCTTCACATAAAAATATTTATGGTCTGCATTGAGAGAGACATGCACCCATCCGTTCTCCTTATTGTACTTGATGGCATTCTCTACCAGATTGGAAATTGCCAGTGACAATTTCACCTCATCCACTTCCGCCATTACCGGTCGGAAGCTCTCATACACCAGCTCAATATTTCGAAGCGCGGCAATCGGCCGTAACCGTTTCAGATTCCGCTCAATCAATTCATTGATGTTTTCGGATTTGACATTCAGATCCGAAGAAGTCCTGTCCATTTTTACAAGTGAGAGCAAATCATTGATAATATTGTTCTCCCGCTCAATTTCCTCCGCAATATCGCCCAGAAATTCCTTATATAACTCCGCCGGAACATCTTCCTGTGCAAGCAGGGAGTCTGCCAGCACCTTCATAGAAGTAAGCGGCGTTTTCAGTTCATGCGACACATTGGAAACAAACTCCTGCCTCGAATCATCCAGCACCTGCATCCGGTTTCTCATTTTATTAAAGGCCTCTGAAATCCGTTTCGTTTCTGTATAAGCGTCCACATGCAGATTATCCGAATCATACCCTTCCGCAATATCATCAATGGTATGCGAAATCTCCTCTAACGGCTTTACCATCAGATTCGCAAGGAAGGTTCCTCCTACCGCAACAATCAGCATCATCATCGCAAAAAGCAGATTCGCCTTTCCGGACAATTCATTAAGCGTCTCATGAATGATGTCGGTAGAAACGCTCACCAGCACAACCCCTTTTACATGATTCTTGCCATTTATCTTTTCTACAATCGGAGTCGTAATTTCAATGTACCGGCTTTCCCCGTCATAATGGCTGGTACCGATGCCGGAAAAGCAGGCAATCACATCCGGAGAGATAATCGTTTTTCCCGCCTCGATACCAAAGGTGTCCTTCACGATATGATATTCTTCATTGATTACCATGACTCTCCCGTCATAGATATTGGAAAGCTGCGAAAGCTCGGTATTTAATACCTCCGAAATCGGTTCTTTCAGATAATTGGTTGTGCTAAGCTGATTGCAAAGAATGGTGCACTGATTTTGAATCTCCGCTGTCCGCCAGAAAACCGCCCGGTTCTCATATTTTTTCAGAATCGTCTCCTTTACCACATAACATGGAATGCTGCTCACCAAAAGAAGCAGCAAAACAATGCAGAGCCGGAGACTCCTTCCGAATTTGCCCTTGATTTTGATTTTATCCCTTAAAATAGTAACCCACTCCCCACTTTGTAAAAACGTATTTCGGATTGCTGGGAACTTTTTCTATCTTTTCTCGCAGACGCCTGATATGTACATCCACCGTCCTTGCATCTCCCGCATACTCATACTTCCATACGAGATTTAAGAGCTGCTCCCTGCTGTACACTTTGTCCGGATTGGTAGCAAGAATTTCCAGCAAATCAAATTCCTTCGCAGTCAGATTGATTTCCTTTCCTTCGATGAAAACTCTCCTGCTCTCCCGGTCAATCTTCATGTCGTGCTTAATCAGGATATTGCTATCGTCAATCTTCTCTTCTTTCTTGCCGGTGCGTCGCATAATCGCCTTGATTCTTGCCTTTACCTCCAAAATGTTGAATGGTTTGGTAATGTAATCGTCTGCTCCGTACTCCAGTCCCAGGATTTTATCCATATCTTCCCCCTTTGCCGTCAGCATGACAATCGGCACATCCGAAAACTCCCGAATCTGCTGGCATACTTCAAACCCATCCAGCTTTGGAAGCATCACATCCAGAAGCACCAGATCATAAGCGTTCTTTTTTGCAAGCTCCAAGGCTTCCTCTCCATCGTATGCACAGTCTACCTCCAGTCCATCCTGCATTAAGCTGAACCGGATGCCTTTCACAATGAGCTTTTCGTCGTCTACTACTAATACTTTTTTACCCATATCTTTCTCCCCTGTTTTAAACTTTAATCTTCTCTTTGATTTTTGCAAAAAGCCCTTCTTTGATTCCCGAAATATTCATAATATCCTCAATCGCATGAAAACCTCCGCTTTCTTCCCGATATCGGATAATGAGTTCCGCCTTCGCCTCGCCTACACCCGGCAGTGTCATAAGTTCCTCTTTTGTAGCGGTATTTAAATTGACTTTTCCGTCGCTCATCGTCTCCTCCGACGCGACTTCCTCTATCGTTGGTACATAAAGTCGGGTTTCATCCTTCAGTATCTCTGCCTGATTTATCGATGTCACAGCTGCATTTTCTGTAAAGCCCCCTGCCTTTTGAATCGCCTCATATACCCGGCTTCCGGCAGGCAGTTCATACACGCCTTCGCATAAAACCGCTCCACAGACATAGACATAAATACTGTCCTTCGTCACGTCCTTCTCTTCTTCAAAAGCTTCGCCTTCCATCTGCGAAAGCGGCAGGCTCTGCTTATCCTGTCTCGTACATGCCGAGAATGACAAAATCAGAAGTATCGTAATGATTGCAATGCTCTTTCTATGCATATTTCTCCTCCATAGCTTCTTATGGATACCCCTCTATGCTTAGATAATCTTATTTTAACGAATTTTATTTTAAATATCAACCCTCCCATTGAAAAATTACGATACCGATAAGCGTGGCCGCAAGCCCAATCACTTTTTTCCACTCAAAAGGTTGTTTTTCCACACCAAACAGACCAAATAATTCAATCAGATAAGAAACTGCTATCTGCGCCGTGATAATAAACAGCGTCGCCTTGGCAGGGCCCAGCTTTTCGATACTTTTGATGACCGTCCACGTGATGCACGCACCAATCGCTCCTCCAAGAAGCACGTATTTTGGCTCCACCTTTCCAATCGTCGCCACACTGTCCCTTCCCGTTATCAGCCATGCCGCCACACAGACTACAAATGCCGTGAGCTGCACCCAGCCATTGGAAACCCACATTCCGGTTGTTTTTGTGACCTGCGTGTTAAAAACCCCCTGTACCGCCATACATGCCCCCGAAAGAATTGCAATCAAAAACCCAATCATTGGAATACCTCCTAAAATTTTCTATTTTATAAGTATATCCTTTGGATTGGGTTTTATGCTTTTGCATTCTATTCTGTTCTAAATTCTGCCAGTACGTCTTCCAGCTTTTCAAGAAATTCGTCTACATGTGCCTTTGTGATGACGAGCGGCGGAACGAGACGGAGTACATTTCCTCCGGCCGAAATCACAATCAGCCCCTTCTCCATCGCCTTTTGTATCACTTCTCCCACCGGATTTGTAAGCACCAGCCCCTGCATAAGGCCTTTTCCACGCCTTTCTTTTATAAGTGGGCTGTTCTCCACAAGCACATCCAGTTTTTTCTCCAAATAAGCGGATACCTCCTGCACATGGGAGAGAATCTGTTCTTCCTCGAAAATATCAAGCACAGTTTTTACCGCCGTACACACCAGCGGATTCCCTCCGTAAGTCGTCCCGTGGTCACCCGGCGCCAGTGACTTTTCGGCCACCTCTTCCGTCATGGCAAACGCTCCTACCGGAACTCCGTTTCCGATTGCCTTCGCCATTGCCATAATGTCCGGCTTCACGCCGTAATCCTGCCATGCAAACATTGCGCCGCATCTGCCCATGCCGCACTGGATTTCATCAAAAATAAGGAGAATCCCGTTCTCATCACAGAGCTTTCGAAGCCCGAAAAGAAATTCCGGCTCTGCCGGGTAAATGCCGCCCTCCCCCTGTACCGGCTCTAAAAGAATCGCACAGGTTTTGTCCGTCACCAGCTCTTTCACGCTGTCCAGATTGTTAAACTCTGCAAATTTCACGCCACCGATGAGTGGCTCAAACGGAGTCCGATAATGCGCGTTTCCCGTCACGGAAACTGCGCCCATACTCCTGCCGTGAAAAGAATGCTCCATTGCGATAAACTCATAGCGTCCGCTCTGACTGGTATATGCGTATTTTCTGGCTGCTTTTAGTGCTCCTTCGATGGCCTCCGTCCCGCTGTTGGTAAAAAACACACGATCCATCCGGGTCGCCCTCCGAAGCGCTTCTGCGGCCTCTGCCACCGCACGGGAATAAAACAGGTTCGACGTGTGGGTCAGGCTATCTATCTGTTCTTTCAATGCAGCCGTATATTTGGGATGAGCGTACCCCAGAGAACAGACTGCGATTCCCGCCGCAAAATCCAGATATTTTTTTCCTTCCGTATCATAGAGATAAACCCCGTCTCCCTTCTCCAGTACAATTTGATAACGGTTGTATGTATGAAGCAAGGATGCTTCCGCTGTTTCAATATATTTATTCATGGTAATACCTGCTCCCATCATCTTTTAAGATTGCGGTTCCGATTCCTTTGTTGGTGAAGATTTCCAATAGCAGACAGTGCGGGATCCGTCCGTCCAGAATATGTACCCGTGATACTCCGTTTTCAATGGCATCCATGCAGTTCTGGAGTTTCGGAAGCATACCGCCACCGATATACCCTTCCTTCATGAGATTTTTCGCCTCTGAAACCGTAAGTTCCGAAATTAAGGTATCCGGCTTCTTCGGGTCTTTGTATACTCCCTCAATATCCGTCAAGAATGCGAGTTTTTCCGCTTTCATCGCCCTTGCAATGGCACATGCTGCATCATCTGCATTGATATTATAAGTTCGGAAGTCCTTATCCATCCCAATCGGGCAGACAATCGGCAGGAAATCCTTTTCCAGAAGGTCATACAAAATATCTCCGTTTACCTCTGTAATCTCACCGACAAATCCTACATCCTCTCCATTCGCGTATTTCTTTTCTACAGTAAGAAGTCCGCCGTCTTTTCCGCTGATTCCGATGGCACGCACTCCCAGAGACTCTACAAGCTGCACCAGGCTCTTGTTCACTTTTCCAAGTACCATCTCCGCAACCTCCATAGTCTCCTCATCCGTCACCCGAAGGCCGTTCACAAACCGGGGCTCCATTCCCAGCCGCGTCACCATACCGCTGATTTCCTTGCCCCCTCCGTGGACGATAATCGGTTTAAAGCCGACCAGCTTTAAAAGAGTGACATCTTCGATGACACGCCTTTTTAAGTTCTCATCCACCATGGCACTTCCGCCGTATTTGATCACAATAATTTTCCGGTTGAATCGCTGGATATACGGAAGTGCCTCAATCAGTACCTCCGCCTTACTTAAATATTTTTCCATATTTTCATGCATCTTGTCTTTTCCTCCCTTAGCTTCTGTAATCTGCATTGATGTCGATATATCCGTGTGTCAAGTCACATCCCCATGCCGTCGCTTTTGCATCACCCATTTTCATATCTGCAGTTGCAATGACAACCGGCTGGGACAGGATTTCTGTCGCTTTCTCTTCACTGTAGGAAGCCGCTCTTCCGTTTTCCACGATTTTTAGTTTTCCTGCCGCGCTTTCCAAATACAAATCCACTTTTTCCGGATCAAACTGCGCCCCCGAATATCCCATGGCACACAGGATTCTGCCCCAGTTGGCATCATGTCCTGCGATTGCCGTTTTTGTCAGATTCGAGCATACCACCGATTTACTAAGAAGTACTGCCTGTTCCTTTGTTTCGGCACCTACCACGTTGACCTCAAATAGCGCTGTGGCTCCCTCTCCGTCTCCGGCAATCATCTTTGCCAGACCCACATTGACAGCATGAAGCGCTTCTGCAAAACGTGCATAGTCCTCTGTTCCTTCCACGATTTCCTCATTTTCTGCCATTCCGTTTGCCAGAACAAGAACCGTGTCATTGGTAGAGGTATCCCCGTCTACTGAAATCATATTGTAGGTATCCTTCACATCCTCACTCAGCGCTTTCTGAAGCGCTGCTTTGGAAATCACGGCGTCTGTTGTGACGAAACTAAGCATGGTACACATATTAGGGTGAATCATGCCGGAGCCCTTTGCCATACCGCCGATGGTCACCGTCTTTCCGCTGATCTCCACCGTCACTGCAAGCTCCTTTTTACAGGTATCTGTGGTCATAATCGCCTTTGCCGCATCCGTTCCCGCTGCAATCGTATCACTTTTCACTGCGGCAAGTTTGTCAATGCCCACACAAATCCGCTCGATGGGAAGCTGCATTCCAATTACACCGGTGGAGCCGACCAGCACCGCTTCCGCCGGAATATGAAGCACTTCCCCCGCTTTCTCTGCAGTCGTCTTACAATAATCATACCCTTCCGTTCCGGTACATGCATTTGCTATTCCGGAGTTCACCACCACAGCCTGCACGTATTCGCTGTTCTTTACTACATTCTGATCCCATTTCACAGGAGCCGCCTTTACCACGTTTGTTGTGAAGGTTCCCGCCGCCCTGCAGGGCACCTGACTGTAAATCATTGCCATATCCGTACGGTCTTTGTATTTAATTTCTGCCGCTGCACTTGCTGCCTCAAATCCTTTCGCTGCGGTCACACCGCCCTGTATCTCTTTCATATTGCCTATCCTCCTTAGCGATTGAATGCCGTAATATTGGCTTCGTTTAATGTAAATTCGTAGTAATTCAAATCTTCGCGCTTTGTCCAGCCGATTTCCTTCCAAAAGGCGTTTCCAATATCATTTTTTGTAAATGCAATGAGGGAAACCTTGTTGATATGCTCCGCTTTGAGTTCTTCCATCGCCTTTACTACCATGCTTCTTCCGATGCCGTGCATACGGTATGCTTCATCCACACAGACATGGTAGAGACACCCCCGTCTGCCGTCGTGTCCGCACAGAATGCTTCCCACAACTTTCCCGTCTTCCAATGCCACCACGCTGGTCGTCGGATTCCTCTTTAAAAACCGCTCCACACCTTCTCTGGAATCGTCAATGCTCCGAATACCAAACCCTTTAATTTTCATCCAGAGTGCATGGACATCGTCATAGTCTTCGATTGTCATTCTTCTAATCATGTGCTCTCCTAACATTTCCCGCTTTTTTCCCAAACATTCTTTTCTATGGGAACATGGGAACCAGACTTAGCCCCTCTGATTCCGCAAATCCAAACATCAGATTCATATTCTGCACCGCCTGACCTGCTGCTCCTTTCACAAGGTTGTCCAGAGCTCCCATCATAATGATGCGGTTCGTACGGGAGTCTATCTTGAAATTCACATCCACATAGTTGCTGCCTTCCACCCATTTGGTCTGTGGGCAAATGCCTTTTTCTAATACCCGGACAAATTTTTCTTCCTTATAATATTTGTCGTAAGCATCTCTTACGGTTTCCTCCGTAACGCCATCTTTCAGATTTGCATAGGCAGTCACCAGAATCCCCCGGTTCATGGGCACCAGGTGCGGTGTAAAATTGAGAACCACCTGCTCGCCGGATGCATAGCCAAGCTGTTCCTCGATTTCCGGTGTGTGTCTGTGGGTTGCCACGCCATATGCCTTCATATTTTCATTTACCTCACAGAACAGATTGTCCACCTTCGCGCCCCTTCCGGCACCGGAGGTTCCCGATTTTGCATCGATGATAATGCTGTTCATACCAATGAGCCCTTCTTTTGCCAGCGGATATATGGTCAAAATGGAACAGGTCGTATAGCATCCCGGATTTGCTACCAGCCTTGCCTTCTTCACATCCTCCCGGTTCACCTCGCACAATCCGTACACCGCTTCCTTGATAAACTCCGGACTTTTATGCTCGATGCCATACCATTTTTCATAGGTTGCAACATCCTTAATGCGAAAGTCTGCACTTAAATCTACAATCTTCACTTTTGATAAAATTTCTTCCTTTACCAGAGAGGCACAAAGCCCCTGCGGCGTTGCCGTAAAAATCACATCCACTTCCTCTGCCAATGCTTCCAGATTATCATCCTTACACACATCCTCTACGATCTGAAACATGTTCTGATAGACTTCACTATATTTCTTATCTATGTAGCTTCGTGAACCATACCATTTAATTTCGACCTCTTTATGTCCTGTCAGAATCCGAACCAGCTCGTTTCCAGCATAACCGGTGGATCCGATAATTCCTGCTTTTATCATACACACTCTACCTCTTTCATTTCCTATATCGCATAATTATACACTTTGATTGCATATTATTCAACACTATTTTTTCCTTTTTTACCCTTTTTGCATTTTACACAGTTTTTTTGTATCTTGCAACCACTTTTTGTAACAGTTCGGCAAGAGGCAAAATTGCAAACGATCAGGCTGAATTGCTCCCACTTTTTGCAGCGAAATTTAGGTAAATGAATTTTTATGCAAAAAGTTTTATTTTTCTATTGATTTTATGCAGGAATAGGAGTATAGTATGCATATTGAAAAATTCACAACCATTTTAGGAGGACAGTTTTATGAAAGAAAAAGTTGTTTTAGCATATTCCGGAGGACTTGATACGACCGCCATCATTCCATGGTTAAAGGAAAATTTTGATTATGAAGTCATCTGCTGCTGCATCGACTGCGGACAGGGAGAGGAACTGGATGGACTGGAAGAGCGAGCTGCTCTTTCCGGAGCTTCTAAATTATATATAGAAAACATCATTGACGAGTTCTGTGATGACTTCATCGTTCCGTGTGTACAGGCAAATGCCGTTTATGAAAATAAGTATTTACTCGGAACTTCTATGGCACGTCCTGTGATTGCAAAGAAATTGGTAGAGATTGCAAGAAAAGAAGGCGCTACCGCCATCTGTCACGGCGCTACCGGAAAAGGAAACGACCAGATTCGTTTCGAGCTGGGTATCAAGGCACTTGCTCCGGATCTTAAAATCATTGCTCCTTGGAGAATGACAGACATCTGGACCATGCAGTCCCGTGAAGAAGAAATTGAATACTGCAAGGCTCATGGCATTGATTTACCGTTTGATGCAAGCCACAGCTACAGCCGTGACCGGAACTTATGGCACATCAGCCACGAAGGTCTGGAACTGGAAGACCCGGCACAGGAGCCAAACTATGATGACCTTTTGGTACTCGGTGTTTCTCCGGAAAAGGCTCCGGATGAAGCAGAGTATGTCACTATGACATTTGAAAAAGGCGTTCCGACCAGTATCAATGGCGAAAAAATGAAGGTTTCCGAAATCATTACAAAGTTAAATGAACTGGGCGGAAAGCATGGAATCGGTATCGTGGATATCGTAGAGAACCGTGTGGTAGGTATGAAATCCCGTGGCGTATACGAAACTCCCGGCGGAACGATTCTCCTGGAAGCTCACCAGCAGTTAGAGGAACTGGTATTAGACCGGGCTACCATGGAAGTTAAGAAAGATATGGGCAATAAATTTGCACAGATTGTTTACGAAGGCAAGTGGTTCACTCCGCTTCGTGAAGCAATTCAGGCATTTGTAGAATCCACACAACAGTATGTAACCGGAGAAGTAACATTCAAGCTCTACAAGGGCAACATTATCAAAGCCGGAACGACCTCTCCGTATTCTTTATACAATGAGTCACTGGCAAGCTTCACCACAGGGGATTTGTATGATCACCACGATGCAGACGGATTTATCACCTTATTCGGACTGCCGCTCAAGGTTCGTGCAATGAAGATGGCAGAAATAGAGGCAAATAAAAAGAACTAGATGAATGAAGAGGGGCTGTCGGGAAATAGACAGTTCTAGATAGGGCGAGGAACGGCTCACACGAGCCGCACCTCGCCCTATATTTTTTCTTGAAAAAGAGAAAAAAGATGGCTAACGACAACCATCTTTCCTCCGTTACATGTTATAATGTAACTATGAAATCCAATAAATATTATAACGAATTTTTTGAATTGGGACAACAGAAAATTAACTTTAAATTCTTCGAATTGAGTTTACCTGACGACGATCCAGTCTATACCCTTAAAAAAGTGATGGAGGAATTAGATTTTACGAACCTTTTGGCTCAGTATTCAAACAAGGGAAGAACCGGGTACAATCCAATCATGAAGTACGCAGTGCTTACTTATGCGAACATGCGAGGAGTAAAATCTGTTGACCGTATTGTTGAATTATGTGAAAGAGACCTTGCATTTATCTGGCTCACGCAGGGAGAAAAGCCACAAAGGGATGCTTTTTATGATTTCATAGATAAGAAGCTCACTGGAGAAATCTTGGATGACCTGAATTATCAGTTCTTACGAAGGCTAAAAAAAGAAGGATTAATTACATTGGAAGCACTCTATATTGACGGAACAAAGATTGAAGCAAATGCAAACCGTTATACATTTGTGTGGCGTGGCACGCTCAATTACCATCTCGTGGGGCTTCTTGATACAATCGACTCTCTTTACACCAGATACAATGAACTTCTGAATGAAAATGAGTATGGTCAGAAGTACGACTTAGGAAATGTTCAGATGTTTATCATTGAAGGTATGGATAAAGTGCGTGATGTCATAGAAAAGAATCGGAAACGCAAACTGACAAAGCACAAAAAACTTTCCAACAATACCATTATTGAAATAGATAACTGTTCACCATTAGAATTATTAAAGATGCAAAATAACCTGATTAAGATTGCCGAAGGAGAAGGGATTTCGTTTGTTTACGAAAAAAGGCAAAAGAAATCTGAAATCCAGATGCTTTATGAAGAACTGGAGGAATGCGGAAAACGTCTGATGAAATATAAGGAATGTTTCGAAATCATGGGAGCAGACCGCAACAGTTATTCAAAAACAGATTTAGAAGCAACCTTTATGAGAATGAAAGAAGACCATATGCTGAACGGTCAGTTAAAACCAGCCTATAATGTTCAGATTGCTGTAGAAAACTATTTCATCATTCACGGATATGTGAGCAATGACCGAACGGATTACAATACACTCATTCCAGTCATCAAAAAACATTTCATTGCATTTGAGGAAAAGTTAAAAGAAGTGACGGCTGATAGTGGTTATTGCAGCGAGAAAAATCTTATATTCTGTTGCTCTTCACATTATTTACGACTTTATGTTGCACATTATTTACAACCATTTTCGAGATTATCCCGAATGCCACATCACATTATTCAAGTCCAATT
>ONED01000090.1 GCA_900316755.1 uncultured Eubacteriales bacterium | reverse complement strand
AAGTCAATCTGCAAAAGGAATTATTCCTTTTCTTTTTTGCAAATGTGTTCGTGTTACGTTTTTCTTAATACTGTATATTCATCTAAATAATTTGTGCAGCCATTGGGCGAAAACCGATGGCTGCGTTTTTGTATAACGAAAACCCCGCGCTGGGCGCGGGTGGTTCGGAAGCGCTTATAGCTATAGAACAGGACAAAATAAACTCCTTTTGATGTAGAATAAGGATGCGGTCTGGCAACTGCACCAAAGAAACATCAAAAGGAGGTCAGACAAATGGCGGAAAGCAATTTGAATGACGCACATAGTTTATCACACACGAAGTGGAATTGTAAGTACCATGTAGTATTTGCACCAAAATACAGGAGGAAAGCGTTTTATGGAAATAGACGACTGGAGATTGGGGCAATACTACGGCAACTGTGCCAGTGGAAGGGAGTAGAAATACTGGAAGCAGAGGTATGCCCAGATCATGTACATATGCTGTTGGAAATACCGCCGAAGATGGCAGTATCGAGCTTTATGGGATACTTGAAAGGGAAGAGTAGCCTGATGATATTTGAGAAATGGGGGAACGCGCGATATGCATATAGAAATCGTGAGTTCTGGTGCAAAGGCTACTATGTGGATACAGTAGGAAAAGATACGAAGAAGATAGCAGCGTATATCCAGAATCAGCTGAAGGAGGACGAAATGTCCAATCAACTGACGATGGAGGACATCGACCCGTTTACGGGTAGCAAGTAACAGTCTCCTCGCGCGTGCCAGACCGTACTTGAGCCTTCAGGCGCTGCTAGTAAACAAGGGCTATGCCCGAAAATGAAAAACCACCCGCTAGGCGGGTGGATGATTATTCATTTTTTTCGTATGAGGTACTTGCAAAAGTGGACGGAAAGATTGGGGTTAGTGGAGGGATAAATCTTTGACTGAGAATTTTGTCGCAACATGGTTGCAATTGATGGGCCAAAGAATGGGGTAAGTAAGAGGAGAAACCATTTGAACAACGCAAGATACGCCTGTGACATGCAAAAACTCCGTTTCCGGTTTTTCCTGTCCGGCCATCTTGTTGGGGATTTCGATTCCCCAATCCCTCGGTTTTTCTCTGTGGCTTCTACTGATCGTAGTCGCAGCGGATACAGCCTTTCCCTTTTGGGGAAATCTGTCCCGATGACGATCCTCGTCAAAGCCACAAATCAGAAAAAAGCAAAACGTGAAGATGAAGCAAAATCATGGCAAGGCCAAAGAAAGACGAATCGCTGAGAAAGGGAAAACAGATTTCCATCCGTTTCTCTGAGACGGATTATACGAAGATCGCAGAATCGGCAAAAAAGCAAAACACCACCGTCACAGATTATCTCCGTGATCGCAGTGTGCATGGAAAGGTGGAGACGACTCTTCAGATCATCGCCGATCCGGAGGAAGTGAAAAAGGCGGCGAGGGAACTGAGCGGCATCCTGATCAATCTGCAGCAGATTTCAAAATACTACAACACCGGCGGGACGTACTCGCAGGCCATGCAGGATGCGATCCGCGGAGCCACAGACGATGTTCTGACCATGCTGGCTGTGCTGAAAAAAATGGCAGGTGAGGGAATTGGCAATTTTAAAACATCTGTCCAGTAAGAGTTCCGACTACAGTGCTGTTTTGGATTATCTCATGTTCCAGCATGATGAGAAAACCGGAAAAGAGCTGCTGGACGAAAATGGTCATCGTCTGCTGCGCACGGAATTCTATCTGGATGGGATCAGCTGCGAGGCGCTGACCTTTGATCTGGAGTGCAAACAGCTCAACCGGGCTTTTCACAAAAACCAAAATCGCGGCGATGTGAAATCTCACCATTACATCATCAGCTTCGATCCGCGGGATTCGGTGGAATGCGGCCTAGACGGAAAAAGAGCCCAGGCCATCGGGCTCGAATTTGCCAACCGTTTTTTCGCCGGGCATCAGATGCTTGTCTGCACTCACATGGATGGGAGCAACAAAAGCGGCAATATCCATGTGCATATCGT
>ONED01000004.1 GCA_900316755.1 uncultured Eubacteriales bacterium | reverse complement strand
AATGGTACTGTTATGGCAGACTGTTTCGGACCCAACGTGTACCACAATGGCTGCCCCAATGACAGATACACTGTTCAGTATACTTATTTTGATGAATGGGTTGGATTGATTGACGAGTTTGTTGATAATATCAGAAATCATAAAACGCCGCTGATCAATTTGAAATGGCACAAGAAAACGATTGAAGCAATGAATGCTTGCTATGAAAGTATTGCGACAGAGAAAACAGTGAAACTTTAAAAGGAGGATTTCTTTCGAACTGAAATTTTATTGTATTCTCATGGAAAATCCGTTATACTGAGGATAGACACTTAGTGTAACGGATTATAATTTATGACAAAAGAAATCTTGTGGAGTGTGCTTTCTATTGTATGGGAGGTATCTGAATGGGAAGAACTGTTGCGATTGGGATACAGAATTTTGCTGAAGTCATAGAAAAGAACTGTTTTTATGTTGATAAGACGAATTTTATACGGGAATGGTGGGAAAGCGAGGACAGTGTTACCTTGATTACAAGACCACGCCGCTTCGGAAAGACATTGACCATGAGCATGGTAGAGCAGTTTTTTTCTGTGAATTACGCAGGGCGGGGAGACCTGTTTGAAGGGTTGTCCATCTGGAATGAGGAAAAGTACAGAAGCCTGCAGGGAACGTATCCGGTGATTAGCCTTTCTTTTGCCAATGTGAAGGAAACAGATTTTAAGATAACGAGTTATCGGATTCGTCAGCTTTTGATGAAAGCGTATGAGAAGAATGCTTTTTTGCGAGAGTGTGAGAAACTGTCAGATGCGGAAAAGGCTTATTTTGAGCGTATGGCTTCGGAGATGAGAGAAGAAGATGCGCCGCTTGCGCTGTATCAATTGTCTGATTTTCTGTTCCGCTATTATGGCAAAAAAGTGATTATCCTTTTGGATGAGTATGATACTCCCATGCAGGAGTCGTATGTAGATGGATACTGGGAAGAATTGGTTGCATTCACAAGGAGTCTTTTCAATTCCACTTTTAAGACGAACCCATGGCTGGAGCGGGCGATTATGACAGGAATTACCAGTGTCAGTAGGGAATCCATCTTCTCAGATCTGAATAATCTCAAAGTAGTAACTACGACTTCCGATGAATATGCAGATTGTTTTGGTTTTACAGAAGAAGAAGTATTTGCCGGAATGGAGGAGTGTGGTTATACAGACAGAGAAACAGTGAAAAGCTGGTACGATGGTTTTACTTTTTGCAGTAAGACAGATATCTATAATCCATGGTCAATTTTGAATTATCTGGACAAAGGAGAGATTAAAACATACTGGGCCAACACCAGCTCGAACAGTCTGGTGGGGAAACTAATCCGTCAGGGAAGCAGGAGCATTAAGACTTCCTTTGAATCGCTGCTTGCCGGGGAACATCTTATTACTCCGATAGATGAACAGATTGTGTACAATCAGTTAGATGAAAATGAAACGGCAATCTGGAGTCTGTTGCTGGCCAGTGGTTATCTGAAAGTGGTGGATTATGAGAGGTATGCTCCCATGGAGGCCAACGAGCCAAAGTATGATCTGGAACTCACGAATCTGGAAGTAAAGGTCATGTTTCAGAATATGATCCGCACATGGTTTGGTACAGTGAAATCGGATTATAATGATTTTGAAAAGGCACTGCTTCTGGGTGATGTGGATGCCATGAATGAGTATATGAACCGGGTGGCACTTGAGACATTCAGTTCCTTTGATACCGGAAAACGCTCTTCCGGGAGGGCGGAACCGGAACGCTTCTATCATGGTTTTGTTCTTGGACTGATGGTAGACCTAAAAGGCAGATATGTGATTACATCGAATCGGGAGAGCGGGTTCGGAAGGTATGATGTACTGCTGGAGCCGGTATCTGCGTCTGATGATGCAATCATTATCGAGTTCAAGGTATATAATTTTCGAAGAGAAAAGAATCTGGAGGAAACCCTGCAGAACGCATTACAGCAGATAGAGGATAAGAACTACGAAGCAAGCCTGCGAGCCAAAGGAATCCCTGCAGAGAAAATCCGAAAATATGGGTTCGCATTTGAAGGAAAAACGGTTTTAATTGGATAGTACAGTAATTGGTTGTATTTCTGTTGTTTTAAGATGAAATGATAAATTGGAAATGTGTATCGGCGGTTTGTAAAACCGCCGATTTTGTTGTGCCGATTTTGCACTTTTATCTCTGGATTCCCCTGTGAGATGGATAAATCTGCTGTGGGGGGGGTGATAATAATGATTTTGTCTATTTTGAACAAAAAAAGAAAGCTGTATAGTATTTATATAAAGTCTTAAGATAGTAAAAAACGAGGAGGAAAATGAGATGAAACTAAAAAAATGGAAAAGACTATGTGGTTTGTTACTCGCGGCAGTACTTGTCGGAAGTTCCTTCATGCAGTACACCGGGGTGGCGGAAGCAGAAGGAGAAGAGCCAAGCTATGCTGCAAGTACATGCATACTCAAGTACGAAAATGCTAGCGAAACGATTTCATAGCGAAACGATTTCAGCCGAAAGCGCTGGTAATGTATGGTATGATTCAATTGCTGCAGACCAGACATATTATGTAAGCTTCACGGCAAAGTCAACTGATACATTTTATTTTAATTACAAAGGATCAGAAGGACGACTAGTCATAAAAACGAATGGATACGGCTTACTTGGTGTAGCAGATGCTGACAATAATCAATTGTGGGGGAGTATCAATACTGGTTTGAATGGTGCAGATGGCGTAAAGGTCACCCTTTGTAGTGAATCAACGAAAACTACATTATGGATGAAAACTACATTATGGATTAATGGTGAAAAGGTAGAAGAAAACATCTCATTAACAACTAGTGCAGCTGAAAAGGCAGGGAAACCACAGGTGAGTTGGGCAGTAGCAGATACAACTATGTCCGACATCAAGGTTTGGACAGCAAAAGATGGTGCTGAAGAACCGCCCGTATCAGATGAGCCGGTTTATAACGCAGAAACAGATACCTTAAAATATATGTCAACTAGTGAAATAGTTTCAGCTGGGACTGCCGGACAGAGTTGGGGCGTTACAATCCCGGGAGACACAACATATTTTGGGACATTTAAAGTAGTGACAACAGGTTCAATCTGGTTTAGATATAGGGGGACTGCAGACGATACAGCAGGACGAATGTTATTAGACCAGAAACAATGTGGGTTTTACGGATTAGTTCAGAATATGTGGCCACAGGGAGACAGGGGTCTAAGTGATGACGGTATTAAGGTTACTTTTCGAAGTGAACCGGATAAGACGACGATTTGGATAAACGGAGAAAAACTGGCAGACGATGCTGCGATGGCAACGACTGGACAGGTTGGTGTACCATGGGTGACTTGGGCAGCAACTGCTGATGCAACGATAACGGATATTGCATTTTGGAAGACAAAAGATGCAAATGACGAGCCTGTTTATGATGAAACCAAAGATAAGCAATATAATATCACAAGTGTGGCAGAAGGTTGTACATATGCAGATGGAGAACTCAAAGTACCTGCTCAAAAAGGTGCTGGAGTGACAACGGAACTTCCGAGTAATGCAGCATATTATATGACGATGCGGGTTAAAACCGATAATTATGTCAATATTGGGACACGAGTTGGTTCACTAATTCATATTGAGAAAGTAGGTTATAGTTTCGATGGTACAACAGAAAATACATGGGTGAGTGACCAGAAATTGTTTGCTAAGTTGGCAACCGGAGTAAAGATTACGATATATTCAGACACGGTTGGATTTAAGATATGGGTAGATGGTGAGAAAGCTATAGAAAGAACATATAGTACAGCAAACAGTAGTACGAATCCGGATATACCATGGAGTTTTGCTTCTGAGGTAACAGCGTCAGATATTCAAATCTGGACATTGAATGTGGCAGAGCCTGCAGGACACAATATCACTCTGGATGGAAACATTGGTGTAAACTTTTATATGAATCTGGGTGCAGCAATTAATCCTGAAGAGGCAGTGATGAACTTTACACTTCCGGATGGAAGTACTCAGCAGGTGACAGGTGTTTCTACGGATAAAGGATATCAATATACCTGTGAGGTTGCTGCAAAGGAAATGACAAAGGAGATTAAGGCGCAGGTTGTTGCGGGAGATGCAGTCAGCAAGGAATATACTTATAGTGTGAAGGATTATGCAGACTCGATTTTGAATGATGAAGCTACATACGGAAAAGCGATTCCTCTGGTAAAAGCGATGTTGAATTACGGTGCATATGCACAGACCTATTTTGGATACAATACAGAGGCTCTTGCAAACGATGGTTTGGTCGATACGGATGTTTCTGGTGTAACAGAAACAGATCTTGAACGTTTTGCGAAGTCTGCACCATCAAATGAGTTTGCCGGATTAGCAGGTGCCAGTCTGATTCTGGAGTCAGAGACTACCCTGAAGTTGTATTTCACACTACCAGCTGGGGCTGATGTGTCGCTTTATACGTTCTCAAATGGAAGTGAAGATTTGAAGCCGGTGAAGAGTGGAATATACTATTATGTGACTATTCAGGATATTGATGCAAAGAATTTGGATACAGATTATAAGGTTACAGTCAAATACGGAGAAAATTCTTTAGAAGTAACTTATAGCCCGATGACCTATTGTTACAATGTCTTGAAGGGCTATACCGGGGATAAGGCAGAAGAATTAAAAAATGTCGTCAGAGCGTTGTATCTGTATAATAGTAAAGCAAATGCTTATTTTTCTGCATAATGAGAAGGAGGAATCAGTATGAAAGAAATATATAGTACTCCAGAGATGGAAATGGTATCCTTTGATAGTGATGATATCATACGTACAAGCGGAGAGAATGAACTGCCGTTTGTGCCGGCAGCTACGTCGGTGGAATTGCCGTCCTCATAGGGGATTTTGGGAGCAGACATCTAATCAGGGTGTCTGCTTTCTACGTTTTGAGAGGAGAGAAATATGAAAAACAAGAAAAAATGGATTGTAATCGGTGTGGTAATTTTATTGGTTGCCGCAGTTGGCAGCCTCTTTTTTTGGAAACAGAGGTCTAAAAAGGAGAATGATGTCACGAAGCCGACCATAAATCAGGAGCAGGGGCAGGAACAACCGGACGATTCAAAAAAGGACGGGACGGAGAAGACGGAGGATTCTTCGGAAGAAAACCAAGGAGTTACGAATAAAGATAGTTCAGCATCAAAAGAAAATCAGGCCGGGACTACGGATAAGGAAAAGGGAGAATTACCAATCGTTGCGGAAAGTGAAGAACCTATGCCGCTCCCGTCAGAGCCTGACGAAGAACAACCGGAGAAACCGAATCAGGAAGACCCACAGCCGGGAAATTCTAAGCCCATTGAGCTTCCGTTTGTACCATTTGAGTAGTAGAGATTAACAAAAATTACCAGTAAAAAATCGGAAAATTTATGGTACATTCGAGTAGAAAGGAAAAATGATGACGGACTTATCAAGGCAGATAGTCCGTCATCACCGAAGGTATTAGGTATTGCTATGTTCCTTGCGATAGAGTTGTGGAGAAACTCCGACGATTTTCTTAAAGACACGGCTGAAATGGTAGGGGTCATCATAACCTACGGATGTAGCAATTTCAAAAATCTGAAGCTGAGAGGAAGCGAGTAGTTCTTTTGCGGCATCTACTCTTTTCTGCTCCACGTATTTTTTGGGAGTGGTTCCGGTCACCTCTTTGAATATGTGTGAAAATCTAGATTCACTCAGACAACACATTTCTGCATAATCCTGATTGCATAACCCCTGCTTTGCGTAGTGTGTCATCATATGATTCATGGCAGGGGCGACTTTTCCGGAATAAAGCACATGGGAAGAGTTTTCTGCAAATGTATGGGACAGCGTCACAAGAAAGTAGAGCAGTTGACTCTGGCACAGGTACTCATTGTTGGGGAGAGAGGAGCGTTTTTCACTTACCAGTTGCAAGAGGAGTTTTCTTAACGCGGAGGTGCCGGTTAAGGTGTGGATGCCCTCGAGCTGCAAATCGGTAATGATGTTCGAAGCTCCGTTTCCGTCAAAATGCAGCCACATAAATAATGGGTCATCTTTTCCATAATGTATGATTTGTTGCGACTGATTTGGCTTGTAAAGGATACACTGACCTGCCTGAAGCATATGGGTCACCCCGTCTATGATATGGAAGCCCTGTCCTGTTACCAGAATCTGCAGCATATAGTTTTGGCAGGTGTTGGCGGGACGGTTACAGGTAAAAGTGGAGGTCGTACCTCGTAAATCATAGAGACCACAGCCCAAAAGCTCAAGGTATCTGGAAGGATTACAGCCGATTAGAGGCTCATCCTGATGTGAGACTGATGTTATTATTCTCAGGTATCTGGAAGGATTACAGCCGATTAGAGGCTCATCCTGATGTGAGACTGATGTTATTATTCTCATAAGAATCCTCTCCTTTCGTATATGATAATTTTACATAGGATGGGAAGGGATGTCAAGAAAATTGACGGTTTATAACAAAGAAAAAGCTGGACAAAACTGCTATTTGTACAAAAAGAGAAGATTTTTTCTATTCCATGGTAAAGGCGAAAAAGATATACTGTATTTATTAGGAAAAAATAGGGGGAAAATTAGAAAGGAGGCTATTCAAAATGAAATTTGAAAAAGCAAAAAAACTATGTAGCTTGATATTGACGGCAGTGCTTGTTGGAAGCTGTTTTTTACAGTATGCCGGTGTGGTAAATGCCGGAGGTGGCGAACCAAGCTACAGTGCAAAGACGGGCAACTTGTTGTATAGCGAGGATAAGGTGGAAATGGGGCAGGGAAATCACGGTTTTGGTGTAACTGTTCCGGCAGATGAGACCTATTATATGAGCTTTACTGTAAAGACAACGGGTGAGGTGTATTTTAACTACAGAGGAGCAGGTACGAGTGGTGGTGCTGACACGGCGCGCTTTTATTTGGGACAGACTCAGTGCGGTCTGATTCATCTTGCAACGGATAAGTGGCCACAAGGGAATGTTGGGTTGAAGGATGGTGTGAAGGTTACATTTAAGAGTGCCCCGGATAAATCATCGTTTTGGATAGGTGGCAAGGAGATTGTAACCGATGCTGCATTGAGTGATCAGGCTACCGGACTGCAGGGAATTCCGACGATAAGCTGGGCATCGACGAACACAACCATAACGGATATTACTATCTGGACAGAGAAACCGGGTGATGCAGAGCCGAGCTATAGTGAAGAGACAGGAAATCTGCTGTACCATGAGGAAAGTCTGGAAATGGGGCAGGGAAATAAAGCATTTGATATAACGGCTCCTGTTCCTGCCGATGAGACTTATTATGTCAGCTTCACAGCCAAGACCGCAGGTGATGTGTATTTTGATTACAGAGGAAGTAATGTCCGGTTGTATCTGGGACAGACCCAATATGCTTTACTTGGTTTGGATAAGAACTCTTATCCCAGCGGTCAATTATGGCCACAGGGAAATATAGGATTAAGTACAGGTGCTAAGATAACACTACAAAGTAATCCGGATAAGACGACGATTTGGGTAAATGGAGTAAAGGCTTACGAAGATATCCCTATCGCAGAAGCTGCCGCAGGTACACCTAAGATAAGCTGGGCGTCGACGAATACGACTATGACAGGGATAACTGTCTGGACCGAAAAGAGCGGAGAAGAACCGCCTGTATCGAATGATCCGAAGTATGATGTCGAGAAAGATACCTTATATGAGATTACAGACGTAGGTCCGAATACGGTCTATGAAAACGGAAAGTTAACAATATCTGACAGCAAGAGCGCCGGCATCGTGACAGAGCTTCCGGCGGATGCGGATTACTATATGACGATGAAGGTAAAGGTGGGAACGGATACCCAGAGAACACCGTTTGTAAATATCGGTTCGAGAGAGGGACAGTATATTCAACTCCAGAAAGGTGGTTATCAGCCTGTGGGGATTGGAGATGAAAAGTGGGTAAACAGCACAGTGTTCTCCAAACTTCAGTCAGAAGGTGTGAAGATTACGATTCATTCCTCTTCAGAGAGTTTTACGCTCTGGGCGGATGGAGAGAAGATTATTGACACTACATATAAAACGGGTGGGAAAGCTGCAAAACCGGATATTACATGGAATCAGGGCGGTGTTATTTTATCGGATATTCAGATTTGGACTGCGAAGGATGGTGGAGAAGAAGAGCCGCCACTATCAGATGAACCACGGTATGAGGAAGAGAACCACAAAACATCTGAGATTACCGGAGTAGGCAAATCCAGCACATATAACGAAGGAGTGCTCACGACGGCAGACGAAGCAGCCACAGGCATGACCACGGGCTTGGCAGGAAATGCAGAGTATTACATGACGATGAAAGTGAAACTCGGGATACCCAACTCGGGCACAGCGTTTGTAAATATCGGATCACGTGGCGGAGCATACTTCCATATTCAGAAAGGCGGTTATAAGCCTGTGGGAATTGGAGACGAGGAATGGGAAAAAAGCACAGCGTTTTCCAATATTCAGACGGACGGTGTCAAGATTACGATTCACTCTACTCCGGAGAATTTTACACTCTGGGCAGACGGGGTGAAGATAGTGGATGCCGCCTATGTAACCGCTAATGAAGCCGCAAAACCGGATATTACGTGGAATCGGGGTGGCGTGACTTTATCAGACATCCAAATCTGGATCGCAAAGGAAGCGGGTGGGGAGGCTCCGATTGGAGCAGATGAACCACAGTATAATGCGGAAACCGATAAGAAGTATGAGGTTTTGAATGTAACAAGTGGTACTTATGAGGATGGAACCCTTACGGTTCCGAAGGAGTCAAGTTCTATGCTGCTTAGTGATTTACCTTATAATGCCGCATACTATGTGACGATGAAGGTGAAGACAGCAGGAGCAGTCAACATTGGATATCGTGATGATAAGAATGGTTTCGTACAGTTGCAGTCAAACGGATACAACGAAGCAGTTGGAAGTGGCAGAGAGTGGCACGACAAAGCTTTCCCGACGCTGGCGACCGGAGCGAGAGTGGCATTCTATTCTTCTCCGGAAGCAGTCAAGGTATGGGTAGACGGTGAAAAGATTGTGGATAGAGCATACGACAATGGTGGTTCAGCGGCTCCGTCCTTGACATGGACATTTAGTAATCCGGTGGAAGTAAGTGATATTTGTATCTGGACGAAAGAGACCGCTGTATCGGACGAACCAAAATATGATGCAAAGGAGCATGAGCTGCATGAGATTGCAGGTGTGACCGGTGGTACATGGAAAAACGGAGTGCTGTCGGTAGATAGTGAAAGCTCTGCATATTTTAAAACCGATTTGGATGCAGATGCAGATTATTACATGAGCTACATTGTGCAGACAAATAATTATGTAAATATCAGTTACCGCTATCCAAGCGGACAACTGAATATACAGAGCAGTGGGTATAAGTCTATCGGAGCAAGCGAAGGCTGGGTGAATAAGAGATTACCGAAACTGAGTTCCGGTCTGCCGGTTGCCGTTCATTCCACACCAAATCATATTACAATTTGGCTGAACGGAGAGAAAATAATTGATAAGGCATATACAAACGCAGGTGAAAGCAAACCGGGTATTTCTTGGTCCTTTAATGATGTTGTCAAAGTATCAGATGTAAAGATATGGACAGTGGCAGGGACGGACACAGAGTATATGGGAGAAATCGAAGAGACGGCCAAGAACAAGCTTTCTCAGGATAAAGAGTATGGGGCAGCATTGAAGCCATCGAAAGATACCGGAAAGTATGTGGACACGCAGCCGATAGGAACCAATGTTACCAAAGAAAAGGTAGCTGTGAAAGATGGACAGAGTGAGGTCGTTTCATCAGATGTCGAGGTTGCAAAAGAAAAGAGAAATCTTGTAAAAGCTGCGGTTCCCATTGCCGGTGTAGTGATTTTACTTGGAATTGCAGTCATTCAATTTGTAAATGCAAAGAGGAAAAAAGAAAGATGAAGAGGCAAAGTCAAAGACAAAGAAAGACAGTCTTAAGTATACTGCTTGCCGTGTGTCTGGCAGTATCAGGCAATATGACTTTACTTGCAGAAGAAGGACAGCCTGAGGCATTGTCCGGGGGAGTGAGCGGAATTGTTTCAGAGGATATTGTCCTTCGCGCGGTAGATTATGACAAGGAACAGTCACAGGAGACGGTTCTGGAATCTGATATTGACGGAAATGGAAATGCGGCAGTGGTTACGGAAGAGGAAGGCCGGGTCGCATGGAAATTTTCGACGAAAGCGGATAGCACCTATTTTATAAAGGTGGCTTACTATACGGTATCCGGCAGCTCTCTTCAGATGGAGCGCAGGCTCTTGATTGACGGGGAGAGGGCGACTTCAACTGCCATTTCATTCAAACGTTCTTATTCTGCAACCGGAGAAAAACGATATGACCTGCAGGGAAATGAAATTCGACGGGAAGAGAAAGAGAATGTTTGCTGGCAGGAAGTTTTTTTAACAGATACGAATGGTTACAAGGAAGAAGCCTATGCTTTTTCGCTGACAGCGGGAGAGCATACGCTGATTCTGGATTCGGTACTGGATCGTATGGCGATAGGCTCTGTCACGCTAACGACAAAGCGGGCAGAGGTGGTGGCATATGAGGAAATTCTTGCAAAAAATCAGGCAGACGGAGCAAAAGATGCCGATACAGAGCTTCGGAAGGTGCAGGGAGAGAACTACTCTGCAAAGTCCGATGCAAGTATTTTGATTCAGAATGACAGAAGTTCGGCTGCAACGGAGCCGAACTCGCCGGATGTCATTGTGTATAATACGATTGGAGGCAGCTCCTGGGGAACTGTGGGACAGTGGATAGAATGGAAGATTGAGGTTCCGGAGGATGGCTGGTACCAGCTTGGGATGCGTTGGAGACAGCATACAAAAATCGGAGGCATGTCTTATCGAAGCCTATCCATTGATGGAGAGATTCCGTTTGAGGAGGCACGCAGGTTGTCCTTTGCCTATGATAACTCTTGGAAAACGAGCTGCTTTGGAGGGGAAGAACCATACCGCTTCTATTTGACAGCGGGAGAACATACGCTTCGTATGACAGTGCGTCTGGGTGAACTGTCCGGCGTGCTGCAACAGACAAATGAATTGTTGGAAGAGCTGAATGGCATGTACATGCAGATTATTATGGTCAGTGGAACTTCACCGGACTTAAAGAGGGACTATAACTTCAAGGCACTGATTCCGGATGTCATTGAACAGTACAATACGGTGGCGGATAAAATTGATGTTTTAGTCGATGAGATTGACAAAATCACAGACGGGGAGCAGAGCATTACAGAATTTGAAGCGATGCGTGATTTATTACGACAGCTCTATGAAGATCCGGAGACGACTGCAAAGAGAATGAGCGATTTGGCATCGAACATTTCCTCTCTGGCTTCCTGGGTATCAACGAGCAGAAGTCAGCCGCTGGAAGTGGATTATCTCTTTGTAACGAAACCGGAGGGAGAGATTCCAAAAGCCGGGAAAGGGTTTTTTCAGAATCTCTGGTTTCAACTAAAACAGCTCATTGCTTCTTACATTGTGGATTACACCAGCATTGGGAACACCAATGAGATAGCAGAAGACGAGGAACCTCTTCAGGTGTGGGTAATTGCAGGAACGGAGCAGGCGCAGGTGATTCAAAAACTCATCAATGAGGAATTTGTTCCAAATAGCTCCATTCCCGTGAAGATGCAGAATGTTGCAGAAGGTGCACTGATGCCTGCGCTGTTTGCGGGTACAGGACCGGATGTGGTTCTGAATCTGACAGAGGCAACGCCGGTCAACTATGCGCTTCGTGGCGTGGTAGCGGATTTGAATGAATTTGAGGATATAGATGAAGTGTTGGCACAGTATGAGCCGTGTTCCTATGCATCATTCCAGTCAGACGGAGGTCTCTATGCGCTCCCGACTACCCTGGATTATCCGGTACTTTTTTATCGGAAGGACGTGCTGGAAGGAATGGATATCTCTATGGAAGAATGCGAGACATGGGATACCATGCTGCAGGTAGTGTTGCCCAAATTGCAGATAAAAAACCTGAAGTTTGGCCTGACGCCCGGTTTGGTCTCTTATCTGACGTTTTATTATCAGGGAGACAATAATCTGTATACCGACGATTGTTTGAACATCCTTTTAGATTCTAAGGAAGGAATCAACGCATTCAAGGATTATACAAGTATTTATACGGAATATAAGCAGGATCTCACTTTTAACTTTGTGAACCTGTTCCGTAGCGGAGAGATGCCGATAGCGGTAATGCCATATTCGCAGTACTATCAGTTATCCGTGTTTGCACCGGAGATTGAAGGAAAATGGGGAATGGCACTGGTACCGGGTACGAAAGATGAAAACGGAAAGGTGAATCATGCTACGGCCTGCACGGTAACCGGAGCTTCCATTATGTCAGGTACAGATTGCAAGGACGATGCATGGGAGTTCCTGAAATGGTGGGCAGGGAGTGATACCCAGGCAAAATACGCACGAAATATTGAAACGGTATTAGGAATTGCAGGGCGGGTAAATCCGGCAGCCAATGGAGCGAGACAAACGATTCCGTGGACGAAAGAGATACAGGGCTTGTTGCAGGAACAGCTTTCCTACTGTAAGGGCGTACCGCAGGTGCCGGGTTCGTATTATGTAGAAAGATATTTTAATTTCGCATTTCGTGATGTGGTTTATGATGGAGATGATATTGTACAGACTTTGATTTCTGTTACAGATGATATCAATACGGAAGTTCAGGAAAAGACCATCGAATTAAAGGGGCAAAAGTAGAAAGTGAGGAGAGCAAATGAAGCAGAAAAAATATACAAAAAGACAGATTTTAACAGGCTATGCATTTATTGCGCCTTTCCTCATAGCGTTTATTGTATTTACGGTTTTGCCAATGATTGCATCTGTTGTTTTAAGTTTTACTTATTTCAATGGGTTTACGTGGCCTAATTTTGTCGGCCTCAGCAATTATATTAAGCTGTTTTTAAAGGACGAATTGTTCATGAAGGCGATATCCAATACACTGGTATTTGCGCTGATTACAGGGCCGGTAGGGTATTTCATGAGTTTTGTCCTGGCATGGATTATCAGTGAATTTTCGCCGAAGATTCGTGCGATTCTGACACTGATATTCTATGCACCATCTATCTGTGGCGGGGTATTTCTGGTATTCACGGTTATTTTTAGCGGTGACCGGTATGGTTGGATTAACTCGTTCTTGCTGAATAACAATATCATATATGAACCAATCCAGTGGACGACAGACCCCACCTATATGATGTATGTTGCGATCCTCATTATTTTGTGGAGTAGTTTGGGGAGCAGTTTCCTGGCATTTATTGCAGGATTCTTAAATATCGATACAACATTATATGAAGCGGGAGCCATAGACGGGGTTTCCAACCGCTGGCAGGAACTCTGGTACATTACGCTTCCGTCGATGAAACCACAGTTGTTGTTCGGTGCGGTTATGAGTATTACCGGTTCCTTTGGTGTAGGACCGATTCTTGACGGTGTTTTCGGAAATCCAAGTACAGACTATGCACTGTATACTATGGTACATGAACTTCAAGATTATGCCAACACCCGGTTGGAGCTGGGGTATGCGTCGGCAATTGCAACTGTGCTGTTTGCCATCATGTTAATTGCCAATAGCGTGATACAAAAAATTATTTCGAAGGTGGGTGAGTAGCATGAAAAGATTAAATCGTTCCAGAGGCGGTACGATAGCCTTATTCGCCTTTATTGCTGTGGTAGCATGTTTAAGCGCATTTCCTATGGTGCTGGTAGTTGGTAACTCTTTGAAAAGTCTGTCGGAATTGTGGAAATTCCCACCGACGATTTTCCCGGAGAATCCTACGATTAAGAACTATATTGACATGGTAAATGCGATGTCAAGCTCAGTTGTACCATTTTCCAGATATTTGCTGAATACAGTGCTGATTACAGTATGTGGGACTCTGGCAAATGTGGTGGCCGGATCCATGGCGGCGTATTCTTTGTGTAAGCTTCATTACCCGGGACGTGAGTTCATCTTCAGTCTGGTGGTGAAGGCATTGATGTTTAATACAACCGTAACAGCGATTCCGCTTTATGTGATTATGTCAAATCTTGGAATCGTGGATTCGATTTGGGCGGTTATCCTGCCAACCTTGGGCTCTACCCTCAGCCTGTATCTGATTAAACAGTTTATGGAACAGTCCATTCCGGATTCGCTTTTGGAGGCGGCAAGACTGGACGGTGCCAGTGAGTGGAAGGTGTTCTGGGACATTGTTATGCCCAATATTAAGCCGGCATGGTGTACGGCAATTCTTCTCTCTGTACAGGCGTATTGGAATACGATGCCGAACATGCTGATTTATAGTGAGGAAAAGAAAACATTAGCGTATGTGTTGAACCAGATTTCGGCATCCGGTCTGTCCAGAGCAGGCGTGACGGCAGCAATCACCGTGTTCATGATGATTGTACCGATTACGGTCTTCGTTGTGAGTCAGAGTCAGGTGCTGCAGACGATGGCAACATCAGGTATGAAGGAGTAGGAGCATGAATAGAAGAAAAAAAATTGGGATGATACTGATGTGTCTGATGCTTATTTTCTCGTTTGTGATTCCGGTTTCAGCAGCAGACTATCAGAACGGAGATACGGTATATGATGCATATGTGTACGACAATGGGAAACCCATGGAGATACAGATGCCTTATACATTTGAAAAAAAGCTGACAGAGAAATTTCAGGAAATCAGTGATTTGTTTTACTGCCGAGAAAACCAGAGACTGTATGTGGCAGACCGCCAGGCAAACAGTATTGTGGTATTAGATAGTGAGTTTGAAAAGACATATGTACTGAAGACGTTTGATAATCATGGAACCGCAGATGCTTTTGTAAATTGCAGTGGCGTCTGTGTCAGGGATGGGATTCTTTATGTGGCAGATTCCGGAAACGGCAGAATCGTTACGTTCCGGGCAGAGGATTATTCATTTATCCGCACTTTTGACAAACCGGAAATTACCCAGCTCGGAGCAGGCTATACATACAAGCCGATTCGGCTGGCAGTTGGAATCACCGGACAGATGTATGTGGTAGCGGAAGGCGTGAACAGTGGTTTTATTGTTTTGGATACGGATGGAAAGTTTCAATCGTTTATCGGTGCACCGCAGGTGAAGACAGACTTTCTGGATGAAATTTGGAAAATGTTTATGACAAAGACGCAGAAAGAGGCTTTGACGAAGAGTGTTCCGACGGAGTACAATTCCATTATTTTCGACGAGAGCGGATTTTTGTATGCCACGACGAAATCAGAGGGAGTACAGCCTATTGTGCGTCTGAATCTGCAGGGGATTGATATCTTAAAATATGCAGATGGAGAGATGCCTGCAGGGGATACAGAATATATTCCCACAAGCTCGGCTTTCGTGGATGTCTGTGTAAACAGCGATGGTGTATATTATGCCTTAGACTCTTATTTAGGACATATTTTTGCATATAATTCCGACGGAAAATTGTTGTTTGCATTTGGACGGAACGGTTCGCAGAATGGATTGACGAATTCCCCCTTGGCAATCGAATGCGTGGGAGACCGGCTTTTGATTGCAGATACCGTTACCGGTTATATCAATGTATATGACTGCACACAGTTTGGAAAAGCAATTCTGACTGCGAATGCCACTATGACTGCAGGGGATTACGAGGTTGCTAAGGAGTGCTGGGAGCGGGTATTGGATGATTGTAGTACTTATACGTTGGCGATGCAGTCGCTGGGTAAGCTGGCACTTTATGATTCAGATTATCAGCTATCCATGGAGTATGCAAAAAGTTCTGCAGACAAAACAGCATATTCGGATGCATTCCGCACCTATCGAAGTGACTTTATCTACGAGAATTATCTGATTCTTTTATTCATTCTCGTAGGGGTGATTGCTTGTTTCCTGCTTTACAAGAAAGTCTGGCTGAAAGGAAAATGGGCGCAAATGTTCCGGGAAAGCAAGCTGGGAAAAGGGTTGGCTTATGCGAAATATTGTTCGTTCCATCCTCTTGACGGATTTTGGTGCTTAAAACGGGAAAAACGGGGAAATCTGCTGACAGCCAATGTGATTGTAGCTTTGTTCTTAATTGTTTATTTGATGAATGTACAGTTCAGTGGCTATCTGTTTCTGAACGGGCAGCCGGAGGATGTGGATGCGATTGTATCCCTGTTGGCCGCTGTTGTATTGATGGTGACATACTGTGTAGGAAACTGGTGTTTTACCTCTCTGATGGACGGGAAGGGAACCATGAAGGATATCTACATTTCTATGGCGAATGCACTTTATCCCTATATCGGAGGAGGAATTGCACTCTTTGTGATGTCGCAGGTGTTGTCTCTGCAGGAATCCTTCCTGTATTCGACAATTAAGATGATTCTGATGATATGGATAGCAGGTTTGATTTTCTTTGGAATGATGATGACCCATGATTATTCGCTGGGAGAGGGAATCAAGACCATAATTCTTACGATAGTCGGAATGGCGTTGATTTTATTTGTAGCATTAGTGTTCTTTAATCTGGTGGATGATATGGTGAGATTTTTCTATAGCATTTATCGGGAACTGCTGTACCGGAAGATTTGATAATTCACAGGAAAGGAGTATGAATGTACGATGCGAAGAAAGAAGATAATAGTTCTGGCACTTACCTGTGCGATTTTTCTGGGAATGTTGACAGGCTGCAGTCAGGGAAAAGAAGTAAGAAAAAGCAGTGAATATGGTGAGCGGGAACAGTCAGCGGAGGATGCGGATTGGACGAGGGTAGAGACAGATACGGTCGATTTGCAGAACGGAAGGCTGCGTTTTTCCATGGATGCGGCAACAGGGCACTTTGTGCTGCAGGATAGCAGCTGCGATACGGTATATTATTCTTCTGTAACTGAGGAATTGGCGGATGCCCGGATGGAATTGGGCGATAAAGAAAAATCGGAATTGGTGATTTCTTATTATGACGAAAAGAGTCAGAAGCTGGAGATGAATTCCAACCAGCATTCTGTTGCCTTTCAGAATTTTGAGGTGCTGACAGATGGTAAGGCAATCCGGGTATATTACACGATGCAGTTAAAGGCAGACCCACCCTTTGTGCCGGAGGTCTTAGATGAAGCACTGTATCAGAAGATTACAGAGAAGCTGGATTCCACGACCAAGTTCAAATTAAAGTTGATGTATAAGCTATATGAGCCGGACAATGAGACGACGGAGGCACAGGAGATAAGGGCGAAATATCCCTATGGAAAGGAACAGGCACTTTATGTGCTAAGTAATAGTCTGAGTGATACAGACAGAGCAGCTCTCAGCCGCTACATGGAACAGGCTTCTTATACGAAAGAGCAGTATGAAAAGGATATTGAGACAATGGGCATTGTGCTTTCGCAGGAAGAGGGGATGTTTTTTACAATTCCTGTGGAGTACAGCCTGATAGAAGATGGGTTTGGAGTTCGAGTGCTTACAGATGGCATTGTCAGTGGAAGCGAGGAATACACACTTCAGTCAGTGGCGTTACTTCCGTACTTGAACTGTGGTCTGCTTTCTGATGAAGAAGGGTTTATGCTGCTGCCGGATGGAAGCGGCTCCATCATGAAGCTGGATAAGATTGATAATGCCGGATATTCGCAGAAAATATACGGCAATGACATTATTTGTGAGAATCAGATTACGTCCATGAATACAAAAAATGCTGCCATTCCTCTTTGGGGCTACAGTAGCACAAAGGGTAGCTATGTTGCTTATATAGGCGGTGCTGCAGCGATGGCAAAGGTGAATGCATTCCGTGCAGGAAGCACAGAATATCTGGCACATGCGTATTCGGAATTTGATATTTATTCCATGGACAGTTTTTCGATGAGAAAATCCAATGTGGAACTGGCTGTATTCACGAAAGATCTTCCGGTGGAATGTCCTTACATAGAATATCATCTCATGGAGAAGCAGGCAGATGTGATGGACATGGCATCCTGGTATCGCGAGGAGCTTAAGGAAGCCGGCAAGTTATCTGACACAGATGATGGAAGTGGCATGAAGTTATACCTTGAATTTACCGGCTATATAGAGCAGGATGCGTCTTTTCTCGGAATTTCTTATAAAGAGAAAGTGATACTTTCTACATTGAAAGACATTCAGAAGTCGGTAGAAACTCTGTTCGACTGTGGAGTGGAAAATGTGTATGTGCGGCTGAGCGGATATGCAAAGAATGGTGGAAAATACCATGGGATATCAGATCGGTTTTCTCTGGAACCGAAGGTGGGAAGTATGGAAGAATTAGAGAGGTTGGCTTCCCTGCTTATAGAACATGGTGGAGGACTTTTCCTGGAAGACGATTTTATTTCAGTGTATAAGGATACCCGATTTGACAGTTTCTCCTCTACTTCAGACACAATCAGGAGATTGGATAAGACGCTGGCTGACGTAAGTGATAGTGATTTGGTCACAGGAAAGACAGACAATCATGTCCATGTAAGATATTTGCTGTCTCCGAAATTATACGAGAGTATGGCAGAACAATTTACAGGGAGCCTGAAAAAAAGCTCCGGCACAGGAAATATTAATATTTCTGCAGGTGATGCGGGAAAAACGCTGCTTTCTGATTTTAATAGCAAGGATGAGTATGACAGAATTGAGAGTGCCAGAGCACTTTCTAAGACTCTGGAGATTCTGAAGGGAGAGACGTTTTTGATGACGGATGTTGGAAATGAGTATGTGCTTCCATATGCAAATCATATCCTGAATATGGCACTTTCGGATTCCAATTTCTCAGCAGAAACCTTCAGTATTCCGTTTTACCAGCTTGTATTGCATGGCAATGTGAGTTTTGCAGGCGAGACATGGAACCTGTCAAGGAATCAGGAGCAGACGAGATTTGTTTCTCTGTTATCGGGTGCGAATCCATATTACTCCTGCGTGACAGATAAGAAAGCTCTGGAATCCTTGAAAAGCGATCAGGATTTATATCCCACTGCGTTTGATGTGGTGCTGGAAGAGATTAAGCGTGTTTGTTCTGAAAATCAAGAATTGTACTCATTGAGAGCAGGAGAAGAGGTAACCGGTTTTGAGATTTTACAGAATGGTCTTTATCAGGTGACCTACCAAAATGGTGTCTCTGTCATCTTTAATGAAACAAAGGATAATGCAGAGTGGAACGGTCAGCAGATTGAGGCAAAAAACCATATTATAGTAAGGAAGTGATCCGATGAAGATGAAAAAGAATAAGAAAAGAAAAATAGCAATTACGAGAAGAGACAGAATGGGAATTATTTTTGTTCTTCCGTTTATAATCGGATTATTTGTGTTCTTTCTTCCGGCTCTCTTTAACCTGTTCCGTTTCTCTATGAGTGATATACAGGTATTATCAGGAGGAAGGGGATATTCTCTGGACTTTGTAGGATTGTCTTATTATCGAAAGGCGTTGATGGAGGATCCGCAGTTTAACCGAATGCTTTTGGAACTTCTGGGAACGGTTCTCGTACAGACACCGGTTATCCTGATTTTCAGTTTGCTGATTGCATCTATTTTAAATCAGGAATTTCGTGGAAGGACAGTATCCAGAATGATTTTCTTCATTCCGGTAATTGTTTCCACGGGGGTCATTGCCTATGTCCAGAACAACTGGGTTTCTATTATGACAGTCAGTGATTTGGGAAATGCACTTGCAGATGCCGAAAGCTCCGGAGTGTATGCGCTTCTGGAACGGATTGACGTCGGAAAAGGTCTCATACAGGTAATTGTGGAGGCAGCAAATGGATTGAATAAGATTATCCGTTCTTCCGGAATGCAGATTTATGTACTTTTGGCTGCTTTGCAAGAGATACCATCTTCCATTTATGAGGCGGCCAAGGTGGAAGGATGTTCTGCATGGGAATGCTTTTGGAAGATTACCATTCCATCGGTTGTTCCACAGATTATTATCTGTGGCGTATATACCTTAATCAGTATTTTTACGGCGACGGATACAAAAATTTACGAGTACATCGTGAATCAGGAGTTTGTAAACAATCAGTTGTCATTTGCCGGTGCAATGAATGTATTGTATCTTTTGGCAGTTGGTGTATGCCTGCTTGTGGGTGGCGGCGTGATCAAACTTGCGAATATGCATAATGACTAGGGAGGTGAGACAGGATGAAAGAGAGAATAAATTACAAAAAAATTTCAAAATGGATGATTCGTATCTTACGTTTTGTATTAATCTTTGGATTGTGTTATGTCATTTTGAAACCGATTATTCAGTATGTGTTGTACGCATTTATGTCTCAGGCGGATTATGGAGATCCTACAGTGTCCATGATTCCAAAAAACTGGTCCTTGTTTTATTGGAAGAAGGCGGCAGAGCTTTTGGAACTTTTTAAAGGGGCAGGACTTCGTTCCATTCTTTTTGCTGTTTCTGTTGCAATCGTCCAGATGTTGTCCAGTTTGGTGATTGGCTATGGATTGGCGCGATTTAAGTTTCGGGGAAGAAAGTTTTTGACCTTTATGCTGTTTGTAGTCATGTTGGTGCCCATGACAGTTTTGCAGCTTCCGCAGTATTTTCAATTTCGGTTTTTCGGAATCGGAAGTTTCCATATCAGTCTAATCAATACGCTGGTTCCGTATTATATCCTGTCCGCTACCGGTCTGGGATTAAAACAGGCACTTTATATTTTTCTGATGAAGTCGCTCTTTGAACAGATGCCGACAGATATGGAAAATGCTGCGTATATCGACGGCGCAGGGATTTTTAAGACCTTTGCACTGGTGGTTGTTCCAAATGCGAAGGCACTCATGATTACTGTGTTTCTATTTGCATTCTGCTGGACGTGGACGGATTCGTCTTTTGCGACCGCGTTCTATCCGGATGTACCGCTTCTTAGCAGTACGCTGCTGAGTCTGGATGGTATGATGGGAATGCAGGCAGGAAATGTGACCTATGCAGGTATGATTATCATGATGATACCAATGCTAATTTTGATGGTATTTTGTCAGAAGCACTTAGTAAAGAGTATAGCTCTCAGTGGTATGGCAAATTAATCATAAAACCAATTATTTTCAAGGAGGAAAAAGTATATGACAAAAATGAAACGGTTTCTCGCACTGGGGATGGCTGCAATGATGATTTTGACAGCCGCAGGATGTGGGGACAAGAACAAGGACACAAAACAGACAGATGGCAGCACGGAGGAATTTCCGAAAGTGGATCCTTACACGAATGCAGAGGTGCAGGATTTAGGCGGTTATGAGTTTACGATTGCAGCAACCTTCCAGTATTATGAGGATCCGACGGGAAAAGATCTGATTATCTCCGAACAGGCATGGCAGGATCGGCGGGAAGAGGTAGAAAAGTTATATAACTGTAAAATCACGGTAGTACCAAATCCGGATAATTTTTCTTCAAAGATTCTAGCAGGTGAGAAGGTAGGAGATTTAGTGCAGATGGATCTCTGCGATTTATACAATGCAATCGGGGCAGGTTATCTGAGACCGTTGGATTCTATAGAGGGTCTTGATATGTCGGATGCACGCTGGGATTATACATCAAAGTATACAGAACTGGCCACATATAAAGGCAGACCGTATGCATTGTCTTACGCAGTACCGTATGAAGTGCGTGGCGGAATGGTTTATAACAAGACGCTGTTAAAGAAACTGGGAATTCAGGACGATATTCAGCAGTTAGTGAAGAATGGGGAATGGACATTTGATAAGTTTCTGGAAATTTGCCAGAAGGCAACGGTAGATGCAAATGATGACGGAATCCCGGAAAGTTACGGAGTGATGTCACAGTCCGGAGATAAATATTGTTCAGACTTTATCAATGCAAACGGAGGTCGCCTTGCGGTGATGAATGAAGAAGGCAAAGTAGTTGAAAATTTCTCTGACCAAAAGGTTATCAATGGTTTGACGTTTGCAACAGATTTGGCGAACACATACAATGTAGCTTATATTCCGGAGTCATGGAGAACAAAGGCAACCTTCCTTGCAGGTGGATATACACAGTCTGACTTTGTACAGGAATTTGTAAATGGAAAGGCTGCTTTCTATATGTGTGAGACCTGGGTTATGAATCAATTGATTAAACCGGCAGCAGATAATATTGAATATGGTTTTGTTCCGATGCCGAAAGGACCGGATGCAGAAGATTATTCTTGTGACGGACACTATATGTTAGGGTTTGGTGTGACGGTTAATAATAAGGATTTGGATAAAGCGGTTGTCATTATCAATGCACTGGCTGAACGCGCAGCAGCATATCAGGGGGATGACTGGATTGATGCAGCGATTGAAGTGCAGTTCTTCCAGGACGGAGATCAGGGCAGTGTAGATAATTACAAAATGCTGTATGAGAATTCAAACTATGACTATATTTATGGTATTGGTGATATGAACGCATTGTATAACAATGCATTACAGCCGGCAGCATTGTGGAATCAGGGAAGTCCGGCAAGTGTGCTTAGCTCCATGCGAGGAAGCATGCAGTCTTACTTAGATACGGTTTACAACAAATAAGGAGGAATGGCGCACATGAAAATAAGTGCTAAAATATGGCTCAAAAAGGTTTGTGCATTGGCTATTGTCATGTGTTTTGTACTTTCCCCATGGGAGACGATGCATGCAGACGCGGCATCAGCCCGCTCTTTTGACAGCACGAAAGATGTGGATTACACCGGCGGCGAAGGCGCCGGTATCGTGCTGGAGCACAAGGGAGAGGGAACTCCTACAGCTACATACGAAGTGAATGACAGCAGGCTGACCCGGAATGCGACATTTTATATGTCCATGCAGGTGAAGTTTAGCAAGTCACACAGCTGGGTCATCCGTTTGAGGAATGCGAGCTGTAAGATTAAGGGAGAGACAGTAACCGGCAATATGCAATTCCATCTTTTTGCCAACAAGGGAACCCTGCAGGTGGGAGGAAAGGGTGTCGGCGCAAAGTCGTGGAGTGATTTTAAAAACGTGGAGGATAACAAGTGGCACACGGTCGTAGTACGCTCCACTCCGGACAGTTTTGAACTGTGGGTAGACGGCGATAGAGCAAATGCACTGTATCTGAATCAGGATGTATCAGATTTGACTTCTAATTACGCGTGTCCGGCAGTAACTATGGCAGGATACAATGAAGGTACGATTAAGAATATCTGTGTGTGGAATAACGGAGCGGATGAAAATCCGGTCATGCCTGCAGACAGGGTAGTGCAGAAGATAGAAAGCCTTCCGGATACGGTGTCATTGAAAGCATCGGACGCAAGCAATGTACAGAAAGCAAAAGAAGCTTACGATGCGCTTAGCGACACGGAAAAAGCATATGTAACGAACTACGACAAGCTGCAGCAGCTTTTGAAGACAAGCGGAAGCGGTGAAAAGAATTATTACGTTGAGGTAAGCGGGACTGAGGAAGGGGCTTTTTCGGAAGTCTTCCCGGATGGCGTGATTTCACATAGGAAAGAGTCGACAGAAAAATTTCTGTTTGAGAGCAACATCGGCAGAACAGCAACTTATTATATCCAATTTGTCGTGAATATGGCAAAGGACAGTAACTGTTTTGATGTTGTTTTGAGGAATCAGCAGCACACAGTTGATGGGAAGAGTGTGACGGGAAATATCTCACTTAGAATGTTCAAAAGATCAGCCGTTGTGTTGGACAGTAGGCAGAATCGGTTGAGCGACTGGGTGAATTATGCGACCAATATCTATGAAGGCAGTCATGTGATTACCGTAGAAAGCAGTCCAACCTCCCTGACGTTGTGGATTGATGAAGTGAAGTACGAGGTGCCGGATTACATGACAAAAATTTCCGGAAAACCGGATTGTATTCAGACAGTCACCGGGTTTACGTTCTCAAAAGATCAGGCAGAGGGAACCATTAGCAATATCCGCGTCTGGAGCAACCAGAATACCTATGCGGTGGGAGATAAGATTCGTGTTGCAATCTTTGACCTTCCAAAGTTAAAGGATGTAACATTAGCTGATGCAGGTGAGATTGGGCGTATTCGGGAGTCCTATGATGCACTTTCCAAGGAGCAGCAAAAGTATGTTCCGAATTATAATAAGCTGGAACGGTTGGAACGCGCGATAGCCTTCCTTAGAGAAAAGGGAGATGCCGCTTACCTGTTTTTGAAGGATGAAGTTCCGGGTGTCCGGAAAGATTATGTGAATCTGATTTCTACAGGTACGCTTAATGTTCCGGCTGCGAATCGGAACATGGTAGATTATGATGCATTGAATCATAAGATTACCTTCAAAGAAGCAGGAGAGTACGTTACGACGCCATTCGACGGAATTGAAGGTATCAAACCGGATGATACCTATTTAATTAAGTTTACTTATATCCCATATGAGTATTATTACGAAACACCAACCGCAGGATGGATGGGACTCCGTATTACTTTTTCAGGATATACGATTGGCGGAAATGGACAAAAGACGAGAAATAGTACGCAGTTTGCATTTATGACCCGTCAGTGTGCAAAATTGTCTTGGGCGAATAATAATGCGGCTCCGACGGACTATCTGACTACTTTTGAACCGGAGCTTAATAAAGAGTATCAGGTGACGATGCTTTGCGAACAGGGGAAAATGAAACTGTGGATTAACGGAGAGCCTGTGGTATACTACGATGAACTGCCGGAATATCCGTTCCTGCTGGAATTTGAAAGCAGCAGGGTTCGCTGTGATGTGAAAGATATCCAGCTATATAATCTGAGCAACCCCACAGAGCCTGAGCTTGAAGAGGCAGAAACGGAGAGTTTTAAACTGATTGGAGATACTCTGTATGATGTGAAGGGGATTTCCGCACAGGATCGCGTAGATGCAAAAAAGAAGACGTTTGTGATTGCGCTGGTGTTATTACTTGTGGTAGCAGCGATTACGGTTGTTGTATTCGTCTTCAACCTAAAAAAGAAATCTTTCAGGAAGAAAACAAAAGGAGAGGAGGCAGTTTATCATGACAAAAAAGAAAATAGCTAAGATTGCAGTTTGTGTCATTTGCGCTGCTGCTGTTCTTGGATATGGCGTATATGCTTTCTTCTCATGGAATGCTTACAGACAGGAAAAGGCAATGATGGCGGCAGGAAAGGTCTCAGAAGACCTGGAATTGTTCCATGACCAAGGGGATATTTATATGCAGCCGGTTGCCCCTACAGAAAAAGATGATGTAACAATTCGTATGCGGTGCAGTCGTTACGGTGTGACGAAGGCGCAAATCCAGGTGACCTTAGATAAAGGAACCACGTGGAAGTGCTATGAAATGAAGTATGAAAAACCGGATGAGACAGGTTATTATGACCTCTGGGTGGGAAAGATTCCTGCACAGAGTGAGCCGTATTTTTATCGGTTTGCGGTGTCAAATGAATCCGATATGACGACCTACCTTGGAGTGGAAGGGGCAAAGTCCTATCAGATGGACAAGGAAGAAATGTTCTATGTGATACCCGGATTTGATACACCGGAATGGTCTCAGGGAACCATGTGGTATTATGTACATACCGGTCAGTTCTTTAACGGAGACACCAGCAATGATTTGCAGCGGGAATATCTGGTAAAGGATAGTACTTATGGAAATGATAGTACGGCGATGTACCGTGGAAGCGGTGACCTTGCCGGGGTACAGGAAAAGTTAGATTATATTCAGGGACTTGGTGTGACTTCTCTGGCATTGGGACCTTATTTCAGTGCTTCTGAGACCGTAGGATTCGGTACGGATAATATGGCTGCAGTAGAGACGGCATTCGGCACAGAAGAAGAGCTAAAAGCATTGATTCAAAATGTGCATGACAGAGATATGAAAATTACAACAGATATGATTATCTCTTATGCCACCAATTACTCGAAGTATTTTAATGCATTGAGATTATTCCCGGAGGACGGAGCATATCAGTCTCAGGACAGTCAGTATTATAATCTGTTCCGTTTCCCTGAATGGCCATATAACGCAGTAAAGATATGGGGTTCTATGGGACTGAATGTGGCAGATGAGGAAGCCGCAAAGCTGATTTATCTGAATACAGACTCCATGGTACTCCGGTATATGAGCAAAGCGTATGGGCTGGACGGCTACCGGTTCGATGCAGAGGAAAGTGTCGGTAATCTGGGATTTGAATACGAGCCGGAAGAATATTTTGAGAAGATTATTGCATCCATTAAGAACGTATCGGAAGATAAGCTGGTGCTGGCGGAAAACTGTACAGGGATTGCAGACCAGTACAATACGTTATTTGATTCTTCATGGCAGAAAAACGGATATTTTGCGATGAAAAAGTGGTTCAGTGGAACGTCTACCGGATCTGAGATGTTGAAGGTTTTGCAGGACAACTTAATCAATACTGCAAGACCAAGAGCTCTTTCTTCCTACAATTTCCTTGGTCAGCATGACGTGATACGTCTGTGGGACGATACGGAAGCGCAGAAGAATGATATCAGTGCAGCATTGCTGCTCCAGATGACTTATCTGGGTTCCCCGGTAGTCTATTTTGGGGACGAGATTGGAGTTACCAACGGAGCCAACCATGATCAACGTTATTCCGGCTTTAACTGGGATGAATCAGAGTGGAACTATGATATTTTGAATCTGGTGAGAACACTGGGAAAAGCCAGACAGGAATATAGCTGTCTAAGAAGCGGTGCTATTTGTCAGGGTGAAGTGGAAGACAGTGAATTGTTCCTGGTATTTGGACGATTCGATGAAGATGGTTCTGCAATTACATTATGTAATAAGCAGGGCAAGACTCTGGAAAAAGAAATCAACGTCAGCCGTTATAATGTAAAAGACGGACAGACACTTACCGATTACTTAACAGGTGCAACCTACAAGGTGAAGGACGGAAAAGTTACAGTAGATGTGATTTCGGGTGGTACCTTACTTGTTACGGATAAGAAAAGCAGTGAAAATCGCGGCAAATACACGATTACCAATATTGGAAAAGAGATCGAGGTGCTCCAGAAAGACCAGAATGTTTTTGAAGTGACCGGAAAGGGCGTACTGAAAGAGAAAAAAGATTCCATCGGTCTTGCAACTGTAAAAGTATTCAATAATGTTGCTTTTGAAGCTGGCATTGTAGCAGACAAAAATGCGCAGGCAGCCCTCATGTTCCGAGCTTCCATAGAGAAGGACAGTGCATTCTATGCGGCAGTGGTACAAAAGGATAAACTGACAGTACAGGTAAGAGAGAAGAATGGTGGAAAGGTGTCTGAAGTGACCTCTGTCACGATACCAAGACATGCACAGATTCGGATTGCGAGAGAAAACGGCAATCGGTTTGTGACTTTCTACCGGGAAAATGAAGAAGCAGAATGGATTCTTGTGGAAGAGAGTGCAAGCTATGCAGCACTTCCGGAAGCCATGTTTGCAGGTATGACAGCCTTAAAGGGGACGGTTGAATTCAGTCAGGTGGTTCTTACAGAGACAGAAGCCCAAATTTGTGATGAATTTGACCAGGATGGATTCGGCTCTATGTTTGGAACGCTTGCAGAGGGGATGGAGCTAAAGGATGGAAAGCTTACCATCGAATCTGTGAAAGACGAATTGGTTTATGCAGATGCAAATGCACATTCTTCTGACTTTACCTTTAAATCAAAGGTAGGCAAGGTTACATTAGATAAAAAGGCAAAGACATCGGTGGCCGGTGTTATGAGCATGACAGATGAAGAGGATGCTGTTTTGTTGGTGAGAACACTGGAAGAAGGGGAGCCTGTCATTGCATTTGCAAAGCTCATAGGCGGAAAATGGCAGATGAATGGTTATGTGAAGGATTCTGAGCCGGATAAGGAAGTGACTCTGCAATTACAGAGAATTGGAAGCCTCTATACCGCAGTTGCAAGCTATGACAATGAAGCATGGTTTGCGGTAGGGAAGAGCATTTACAGCAATTATACCGGAATGTATGCAGGGGTATGTGCCCTGAATGCAAAGGTGGAATTCGAGTATGCCTGCTTTGGAAATAGCATTGAGGACAAGGTAACCACCAACACGCCGATGACGCTGGGTGATATCAATACAAGCTATGCTGACGTACTTCAGAATGTGGAAGGCGACAAGATGGCATATGTGGGGAATCAGGACTCCTGGGAGGATATTGGAGCAGGATACGAACAGACCAGTGACGAGGGAGTTGCGCTTCTCCTCTGTGAGAATAAGCTGTTTGAAGCTGTGAAGGCGGAGACCACGATTACCTTCAAGGGTGGTAGTGGTACGGCAGGTATCCTGATTGGAAAACAGACGAATCAGAATGATTTGAAAGATTGCTATCAGGTCGCAGTGAATAAAGCCAAGGAATTGACGGTTACTTTGAACGGAAAAGAACTGGGCTCTTGTAAACTGGACTCTAAGGAAGCGACAACCCGCTTGGTGGTACGCAGGGAAAACGGATATCTGCATGTATTTGCAGGTACAGATGCGAAATTAGTGCTTTCTGTTTACGATACGACATTTGAAAAAGGATATGTGTCTTATTACACGGATCATGCGAAGGCAGCATTTACAAACTATGATATCACAGCGCTTGATAGTGTATGGAATGCGACAAAGACCGTCATGGGTACTACAAATGCAATAGAAATGGTGCAAGGAGATTCTCTTGTTTCCTTGGAGGGTGTGGGACTCACAGAAGGGATTGTGACTTTCCAGGCAGATACTTTGATGACTGATGAGAAGCAAGAAAACCAGATAGGTGCGATTCTTGGTGGTTCTTTCGGAAGAAAGAGTATCTATGGTGGTGTGACACTTTTGTATAACTACAAGAAGGGTGTGTTGGAGGCAAAAGAAGGAGAAAAGAGCCTTGGAAGAGCAACGCTGGCAGAGCCCGAGGCATTGGAAAGCTTAAGCCTTATGGTCGTATTCCGCAACGGGAAATATGATATTTATGCAAATCAGTCCACAGAACCGGTGCTGTCGGTTGAGACAGAAAAGCCAAATGGCGGTGCGGTAAGTTTGTATAGCAGTGGCGGAACGACGTTCTTCTATAATACTTCCGTCCGTGACATTACGGGAGTTGCGGATATCGAAAGTCTTGACATTGTGAAGACATGGAGAGGCGTGGCACCTGTGAAGAGATACACCATGGATGTGGCAAAGAGTGACGGAAAGGCATTCTCAGATGATTTTTCAAGCTATAGCGGATGGAATGAAAACTTCTATAAGATTAAGGCGGAAGGTGCTGACTGGTTTATCGAAGATGGCAAACTGAAGGCAGAATCATTGATTCGAGGCTGGAATATCGCAACTGTAACAAGTGGTCTGTATAAGAATGTAGAAGTGAGCATGAAGGTGCGGTTTACGGATTATGCAAAAGATCTTGGAAGCAGCATCAGTATCAGTACCGGTAAGCAGAATGTTTATGCGGGGAGAGAGAACGGAGTGGTATTTACTATCTACGGAAACGGATTTGTAAATCTGGTGGATTCAGGAGTACACATGAATGATTGGAATACGTACGTGGATGGTCTGGACGACTGGTTTGAAATGAAAATGAGGGTATCCGGAAATACCGTGACCATCAGTTTCAATGGTACAGAATTGTTCAGCGGACCGCTGAAGGATGTACAGAACGGATACGTTGCATTGCATTCCGAATACGTAAATCTGGAGATTGATGAATTTACAATTAAGCCACTTTCATAAAGGACAAGTGTAAGAGGAAAGACCCGGTTTTATCGGGTCTTTCTATATAATATAGGGAAAGGCAGAGGGAAAAGGAGAAAATGAAGAATATGGATTTTAGACCATTATCTTTTTGGAGCTTTAACGGTGACATGGAAGATATGGAAATCAAAAGCCAGATTCACCAGTTAAAAGAACAAGGGTATGGTGGCTTTTATATGCATGCAAGGGCAGGGATGACACTTCAATATCTCGGAGATGATTGGATACATGCCTGCCGGGTTGCAGTAGAAGAGGCTAAAAAAATGGATATGCAGGCATGGCTGTATGATGAAAACGGATGGCCGAGTGGATTCGCGGGAGGTCTGGTTCCGGCTCTCGGAGATGATTACACGGCAAAGCATTTATATTTTATCTGTCATGCACCGGGTGCAGGTGACGGAGAAGTACTGGCAGCTTACAAACGGCTGGAGAACGGCGATTATAGAAGAGTACCGGAAAATGCTGAAGCGGATATGTACTGCTGTCTCGGAAGATTAAAGGGATATGCTGACTTGCTGAATCCGAAGGCCATGGATGCATTTATTCATTTTACTCATGAAAAATATAAAGAGGAACTGGGAGAATATTTCGGAAATGTGATTCCGGGAATTTTTACGGATGAACCGCAGTTAGTCGGGAAGTTCCCCTACACATTTGCGTATCCGGAAAAATTCAGAGAAGCCTACGGCTATGATTTTTTTGACTGCGCGTGGATGCTTTGCAGGGACGGTCTTTCCTATGCACCGTTTAAGTATCAGGCTTCCAAATTGGTTGCAGAAATTTTCAAGTCAAGCTTTACAGAAAAATTGAATGCGTGGTGTAATGCAAATGATTTGATATTTACAGGGCATTTTTCAAACGAAGACGGGCTTTGCGAACAGACCAATGCAAACTATAATCTGTTGGCACAATATAGTCATATGGAACGTCCGGGAATTGATTTCCTTGGGAGAAGGCTGACTTCGCCGGTTTTGGTAAAACAGGTATCAGACGGTTCGTATTTAGCCGGAAAACAGATCATTACGAGTGAAAGCTTTGGGTGCAGCGGCTGGGATGTGACTTTCAATGATCTTGCATGGATTGCAGACTGGCAGGCGGCGTTTGGAATTAATTCGATTGTAACGCACCTCTCTGCATATTCCATGAAGGGACGCCGCAAGCGGGATTATCCTGCGTTCTTTTCCTACCAGGAACCATGGTGGGAAGTGTTTCAGACAGTGAGCCGGCATATTGAGAAGAGGAATCGTTTTCTGAGTGAAGGAAGACGGGACATTCAGTTGCTGGTGCTATATCCGGTTACAAGTATGTGGTGTCTGCTTGCGGGGACAAAAAGACATTCGGATGAATCCCGCCACATCTCCAATCAATTCCGCTTGTTGGTTGAGAATCTTTTGGATTTGCAGAAAGATTTTCTGCTCGTGACAGAAGAGGAATTCGGAAAATTCCGGATAGAGAACGGAAAAGTGCTTCGGGAGGATATTTCGTGTGCAACTGTCTTTGTTCCGGATAGTGTTTCATTGGATGATGCTACCTATCATCAATTGGAAACATTGTCAGAGAGCGGCGGAAATGTGGTATTTGTCAACCGACGTCCTGTTTTGTGCGAAGGGAATTCTTCGGATAAGGCAGATAGAATCTGCGGGGAGATTGTTGACAATCGCCGCGGGTTGTTGGAAAAATATTTTCTGGTTACCAATCAGACGGATGAGGTGTCGGTGATTGACGGATTTTCCGGTCAGGCGGCACAGGGGATTGTACTTTCGAAAAGGGTTTTGGAGAAAGAGCAGAGGGTTTTCTGTATGAATCCTTCTCGGAGTGATACGAAAAAGGTTTGGCTGAAGGTGAGAGGAAACAGAGAGATTGAAGGCATAGAGAGCATCTTTGATGGGGAGTACAGCTATGCGGCATTTGTGCTGACACCGACGGAAAGTCGATGTTTTGTGGTAAAAAATATTCCTCCGGTAGAAAAAGTAAGCGAAAAGGAAGCTTATCATTGCGTGGAAATACCGGTTTCAAATGTGGAATTGCAGGATGAAAATGCTCTGACGATTGACAAGTGTGATATCTTCCTGAATGGAGAACTGCTGTGCAGGGATGTGTTGCCGGCAGCCTGTGCCGATATGGTATATGAGAGTGCTTATCAGATGGCAGAGGAGACGAAGGTGGAGCTGTTGTATCGTTTTCAGGCAGATTTTCAGTCGAATATTCCTGAGAATCTGACGCTGGTTGCGGAGAGTGACGGTCTTACCTCGGTGCTTATTAATGGAGTGGAAGTTCTAAATCAAAAAGCCGGCTGGTGGGTGGATAAGTCTTTCCATGTATTCCCAATCGGGGGATATGTGCAGAATGGAGTCAATGAGGTGCGGCTGGAATTTGGAATCCTTCGCCCGCAGGAGGAAGAAGAACAGGGTGAATTTGAAGGCTATCGGAATCGTTTCTTCTACGATATTGAGCCTGAGAATATTTATATCCGGGGTGATTTTGATGTGACTGCCATGGGACAGATAGTGGAAGCGGTTGAGGATATCCGTGTGGACGGCGAATTTGTTCTCACAGATGCAAGCAAAAAAAATAGTAGTGAGCTGACCCGTCAGGGATTATGGTTCTATCGCGGAAATATAAGGTACAAAGCTGCGTTTGAGAAAACGTCACAAAAGCAGGTGCTTTGTCTTGATGGAATGCAGGGAACGGCTGCAGAAGTCTTTGTAAATGGGAAGTACGCCGGAATCATTTATCGTGCTCCCTATCGATTGCCAATTTCAGACTGTGTGAAAGAGGGTACGAATACATTGGAAATTGTTCTTTATGGAAGTAACCGAAATCTCCTTGGACCGCATCATCACAGGATGGGAAATCCGCATTTTGTGGGTGTGCCGACTTTTGTGGGAAAAAAAGGATTTACAGATTTTATTTATCCGCAGATTACGGAGGAGGATACCCATGTGGACAGCTATTCTTTCGTAAAGTTATCTTGCGGAAGAATATGTCTGGAAAATGGATAAAACTGCTAAAAGCATGAAAAGCATGGGGCTTTATCCATTCCTGTTATCATTGAATAAAAGTATACTGAAAACAGAATTTTTTTTAGGGAGGTTTACAAAATCATGAAGTTGCGAATTAAAAAATACAAGTGGCTCATTGCTTTTGTGGCACTTGCATTATGCGCAGTCGGTTTTATCGTATTTTCAGCTTCAGAGGTAGGCGAAGTATTTCATGACCAGGGATATGTGTATATTTCGAACATAGAACCTGGGAAAGGCGAAGCGATTACGGTAAAACTGCGGGCGGAAAAAGGCAATTTGCAGTCTGCTGTATTAAGGTATACGACAGATAATTTTTCTGCTGACAATTATGGTGCTAACTGGGATCAAATTGCCATGAAGAAGGGTAGTACTGATGCGACTGGGTATTATGAATACTGGGAAGCAACGATTCCCGGACATCAGAATACATACTATTATCATTTTCAGGCGACTGCAAATAATGGCGCAAGTGTTTATTATGGTGCGAGAGGAAGGACCCCTTCTGCTCCATGGTATGCCTACAGTTTTACGATTACTCCGGGATTTTCTACTCCCGACTGGGCAAAGGGGGCAAACTGGTATTTCATCAATCCGGACGGATTCTATAATGGGGACATCCACAATGATGCGGTGGATACGGAGACTCAGAAGGGAATTGCATGGAATAGTAACACCAGTGGTCTGATGGAACGGTATGGAGGCGATTTGCAGGGAATCACAGATAAGGTAAACTATCTGAAGACCTTAAGTATTGATGCGGTCTATGTTAATCCGATTTGGGATACGCGACAGAATATGGGATTTGGTCCCCTGTCCTACTATAAAATTTCACCGAATCTCGGGACAGACGCAGATTTGATAAACCTTAGTCAGACGCTGCATGACAACGGGATGAAGCTTTCTTTGGATGCAATTTTCTCTTATGCGATGGGGGATGGCATCTGGGCGAACAGTACGAGGAATCCGTTGGACAAGGAGGATATTTTTGTAAAGGACTCCGGGGGAAATGTGTCTTATGTATGGGGCAATCCACAGATCGACCTTACCAATGCAAGAGCCAAAGAGTTGTTATATACGGGGGCGGATTCTGTGTTGAAGAGATATCTGAAGACTCCTTACAATATTGACTCGTGGCGTTTTGATGCGGTAAATTCCTACTATACAGGTACGCAGGGCTATGCACAGATTGTGAAAGAAATCACCGATTCAGCCAAAGCGGAAAATTCGGATGCGTTGCTAATTTGTGAAGAGTTTTCGCGTGTTGCGTCGCATAACAATGTTTTAAGTTCAGACGACTGGGATACCACTTACGGAGAGCGTGGGTACTTTCGGAGATGGTTTAACGGGGTTGATAATTATGGAAACACATATAATCAGACAAGCTTCGCAACAGATTTGTTGGATTACATCTGCCGTACTCGTTCTCTGGGACTTTGTACACTGAATCTGTATGACTTGCACGATGAAGTGCGTATTACGAATGACTCGAAGGTCGATGCGGCGAAGCTCCGTGCCTTGAATCTGTGTCAGATGGTTTTTGTGGGTTCGCCATGTACCTACTATGGGGATGAAGTCGGAACAGAAAGCAATGAGGAAGACGGATTCGGTGCACAGAGATTCAATAGTTTTAACTGGAATGAAGACGAATGGGACAAGTCTGTCTACAACCTGCAATGCGCATTAGGGCAACTCAGAAGGGAGTATTCTGCTCTGAAAACAGGGGCGAATTACTATGAAGTTCTAAGTGATGCTGATAAGCTGATGGCATTTGGGCGTTTTGATGAAAACGGAACAGTGCTTGCGGTTACCAACCAGACGGATAACACTTACACAAAAACAATTGATGTGAAAAAATACAATGTAAAAGATGGTGCAGTACTGACTGACTATATTACAGGAAGTCAGTATACCGTTTCAAATGGAAAGATTCAGATGACAATCTTGCCGGGCGGAAATGTGCTGGTGACGGGTAAAAAATCTGCAAATTATGGCTATGATGATGTGTATGCAGTAAACGATACAAAGGCAGAGCTGGTTCTTTCTAAAGAGTTTGCAGAGGGACAAGCATTGAGTTTTCTTCAGAATCCACCGCAGTCTGATTATACCATCAAATGTAAGATGGGGGCTGCAACAGGAAATGAGACTGCACCGGTAGGTGTGGGTGCTATTCAGGATGAGAATAACTTGATTTTTGCCGGCAGGATAAAGATTGATGGAACTTCTTATCTGGCACTGGGTGAAATCTTAAATGGTGAGGTGATTGTTCGGGCAAAAGTACAGGACACAGCGCCTGACAGTGCATGCATTGTGCAACTCCAGAAAATTGGCACAGATTTCAGCGCTGTCTACTCCTATGACGATACAGAATGGAAGACCATCGGGAAGAATGTAAGGGCGAATTACAGTACCCATAAAGCAGGAATTTATGTGGCTTCCGGTGCGTCGGCAACGATGGAATATGTATGCTTTGGTGATAGCATCAGGGACGGCGTAACGGTATGTACTCCCTGTTATCCTGAGGAGAGAAACTGTGAATTCTCATCAAATAGTGCCAACGCAACCCGGATAAGTATGAGTATAAAAGGAACTAAAACGGAATGGGAGTATGTAAACGGAGGAATTGCACGAAAAACAGGAACGGGTATTTCCCAGCTTGCAATCAAAAACAGAAAGTTTTCTGATTTCCGTATTTTAGTAAATCTGCTACCGGATTCCGGAAGCACTGCGGGTATTACGATGCTGCGTGCAACATTGGATGAGACGATAGGACAGGCGTATGTCTTGAGTCTTACTTCTGCAGGGAAATTAGCCCTGAGTTATAATGGTACAGAATTAAAGAGCGTGAACGTGACAGTTCCTTCCACCGGTCTTGCTGTGGCAGTGGAGCGTGTGGGTGACACCATTTGGGTTTACGTGGGAGAAGAAAGAGATTTTGTCTTTTCAGTAGACGGAGTAAGTATAGAACAGGGATATATGACATATTATCTGGATGGTATAGGTAAAATTCTCAATGATTCGGTACACAGCCTGACACAGAACTGGACGGATATTCTGGGCGATTATCAGGCGTCATTTGTACAGAGTGGAAATAAAATTGTATCTGATACAAAACTATGGAACGACGTTTACTATCGCATGTCCACATTTGACCATATTTCTGCAATTGGTTTTACGGATGTAATGTTTGGCGGTAATGTAACCGTAAATCAGGTAAAGACAGATGAAGACTGCTATGCAGGTTTTGTCATCGGAGCAAAGCAGCGTACGGTTGTGGAACAATCTGACGGTTATTATCTGGCTTTGTATAAGGATGGATATGTAAGACTAAAAAGAAACGGGAAAGAGCTTGCAAAGAGCAACACGACTTACGGAAGCAGTGCAAAGCTATGGATGATGCAAAAGGAGAATCATCTGGAAGTCTATGTTAACGGGGTATATTGCGAAGAATTATCGATGATAATAGGTTCATTTGACGGTGGCGTAGTAGGAATTGCTTCCTATAACACGAACAGCACTTTTAGTGAGCTTTGTCTTACCGATCTTACAAATGAAGAATTACCGGTTAAACCCGGTAAATATGACCATGTGATTTCCGGTGATGTGAAAATCAAGGGCGGAAACTATGACGCAGTAAACAACGTATATCGTGTGACGGGCAAAAATGCATATGCAGATTTTGCCACGAATTTGACCGGGGATGACAGATGTATTTCTTTTGATGTGAAAACGGATGGAAACAACTATGAAATACGATACAGAACAGCAACCAATGCGGTGTTGGCACTTCGTATCTATAGTAACCAGTGTGTGGCGGTCGTAGACGGGGGTGGAGTAAGCGACTGGACGCAGTTTAAGAACACGTCTCTTGGTAGCGTTACTTTATCCGAGAATCATCATGTGGTGCTGCGCTCTGATGCGAACAGCGTAAAGCTTTGGATTAACGGAGTGGAGATGCCGGCGATTACTTATACTGATAGTTATGTGAGTTCGACTTATGCAAGTCCCTACTGTGGAGTATATTTACCTTTGAAGGACTCCCAGAGTGCTGAGATCTCGAATTTGACAGTTTGGGAAGAAAAGTCCGGTATCAGCGGATGCCCGGTTCCGAACAGAAAGGATCAAATAGGCACAATTACCTGTATTACCGAACCTACTTGTGTGAACGGAGAGATTACTTTCGCTAATCTAGAGATTACTTTCGCTAATCTTGCACCGGAGGCATGGTTTGATACGACAATCACAGAAGGAGACTATGCGATGTCCTTTGACGTGGAAACGACAGGGGATGCATTGGATATTTATTGTCACAGTGATGGGACGCAGTATTCGAAGCTGCGCTTGCAGGATGGAATGGTTTTCGGTTATGTAGGAGATAGCATAAGAAATAGTAAGTCTGTTGACTGGCTAATCATTTCAAAGATGCAGAATGTGACAGTGTCCGTGACAGATGGAAGCGTGCAATTATGGGTGAATGGTATCCCGATTGGACTGTCGGATGGATTCTTGTCGGATATCGGAATGACAGGTAGTGTACAGGGACTTTGCTTCTCACTCGCAAGTGGGGAAACAGCAGTTGTTTCCAATGTTCAAATATGGTCCAAGGGAACAGATGAACCTTATTATGATGCCGAACGTCATGTATTGTTAAGCGATGGGGTATACACAGGCAGCACCATAGTGGATGCCAAGAATAACGGAGTCCTTCTTGGCGGAGACAATGCGACGAGTGCAATCCTGACTACCGGTTTAGCGGATGGGGAGGACTATTATTATTCCTTCACTATTTCAGATGTGACGGCGGATTGCTTCCACGTGGCATATTTGTCCAACGGAAGTGAGTACATTGCTCTCCGTGTATATCCTACGCAGTATGTGGTAGTAAATCAAGGAGGAAATCAGACGTTTACAAATTGGAATCCATTTTCCAAGAGTGGAATCAGCAATTTGAATCTAAAAGATAAAAATCGTGTGACCATGCATGTGGCAGGCAATGACATGGAAATCTGGATGAATGGTCAGAAAATACAGGACTTTGCCTATACCAAAAATGTGTCTGCGTATGTCGCTGCAAGTCCCGGCGTTTACGTCTATGCCGGAAAGAACGCAGCCGTTTCTGACATTACAGTCTGGAGAGAGACACCTTGTGACAGACCGGTATACGCAAGTGGAAGGGGCAGGCTTATAGCGAGTCAGAACCTTATGAAAATTGGAAACAGTACCGGATCAGCACAGACGATGGCACTCCCGGAGATGCCAATTTCCGGAAACGAGTTCTGTATGTCTTTTGCAGTTGATACGGATGCCCAGTATTATCAGGTATCCTTAAGGGGAACGGAGAGTAGGAATATTGCACTGCGCATTTATCCAAACCAGTGCGTTCTCTTGGAAGCAAAGAAGAATAATGTACAGATTAGTAATTGGCCACAATTTGTCAACTCCGGTCTGGGATATTTACAGACGAAATGGACATCGCAAAAAATGTACTGCACTGTAAAAATAAAGTATAATCAGGCTGAGTTCTGGATAAATGGACAGAAGGTAAAAGATTTGTGCCTGACTGGCAATTTAAGTGATTATCCGGGTACCTATGTGGCATTTTCGGCATACGGTGGAACATACACCAATGTGGAAGATGTAAAAATCTGGGAAGGAAAGTAAGGAGGGACAAAAGATGTTATATAAAATCAAAAATAGCGGAAAATCCCTCTTGGGATTCTTGTTAACATTAACATTAGTTACAGGTTTGTCAATTGCGTATTTAAAATTACAACCAGATACACCGGTTCTGGCAGCAGAGCCGGGAAACACGGAGCCGGTCTTTCAAGAAGGGAAGGATACGCGGTATCCTGTTACAGGATCAAACGGAGGAAATTATACGGATGGAATGCTCACTGTATCGGCAATCTCAAGTGCAGAGATTCTGTCGGACTTGCCGGCAGAAGCGGCCTATTGTCTTAGCATGACAGTGAAGACCTCGGATTACAGGGGATTTAACTGGCAGGCACGCTTAGGTGGCATTTATTTTAATATCCAAAGTGGCGGTTGCGGGAGTAGCAGTTTGGGCAATTGGTATAATTACGGTACGGGAGTGTCCGGAAATTTTACGGATGGACTGCGTGTTACTATTTATTCGTCTACTGACAGAATGGCATTCTGGGCAGGAGGAAAGCAGGTGTTTGACATTGCTGTGACGGATTCGGGGGCATCACAGCCAAAGGTCACATGGACATACAGTGAAGTGACGATTACAGATATACAGCTTTGGACTGTTGCGACTGCTCTCCCCCAATATGACCCATCCTCAGAGGTGTTGTATGAGGTTCAGGGCTCTCTGGGAGGAACTTATGATGCAGAAAGCAAAGTTCTGACAGTTCCAAGCCAAGGGGACGCGGCGATTCAGACAGATATGCCTGCAGATTCGGCATATTACTGCACGATGACATTGAAAAATGAAGGAAACGTAGAAATCCAGTGTCGTGCAGATGGTTCTTATATCCAACTGACACCATTTTTCTACCGAATATTTAATGGAAACGATACTCCCAAAACAGAACAAATTCGAAATGACGCGCTTTCGAATCTGACCAGTAAATACGGCGGGGGAGGTGCAGGTGTTACGCTGACATTTTATTCTGCCATGAACACGCTGAAAATCTGGCTGGGTAATGTGAAGATTTTTGATGATGCGGTTTTGGATGTAGGTGCGGCCAGACCAATGATTCTCTGGAGTTTTGAAAAATCTGAAGTCTCTAATATTCAGGTTTGGACAGAAAAGGTGTCGTTATCAGATGAGCCGGTGTATTGCGAAACAACAGATTCCTTAAAATATGGAACAGAAACTCTGAGCGTGGACAGTGAAGCGAGGTATGGAAATATGTACACGGATGCCATCCCGGCGGAGGATACTTTCTATGTGAGCTATACGATAAAATCAGACGGAGACTGTTGGCTTTATAACCGTGGAAATCACGGCAGACTGTTGTTACAGAAAAATTATTGGTGTATTTATTCTGCGTCAAACGTACACCTTGCAGAGAAAAGTGGAGCGACCGGTCTTGCAGACGGCATTCGGATTACTTTCTGCGTGGAGCCACAGAAGGTCAGTATGTGGATGAATGGCGAGAAGGTGGTTGAGAAGTGTACCACGGGCAACACGGATGGAGTGGCAGGAGCACCATACATTTATGCAAACAGCGGAACTACTACCGTTTCCAACGTGAAAGTCTGGACGAAGAAGGCATCTATTTCCGGCTCGAGTGCGACTTTGGAAGGGACGATTAAATTTCAGTTCTTCTTGGATTTTGATGGAACAGTTACGGAGCAGGAGAAGAGCAAGGCAAATGTTCGTTTTGAATTCCTGGATGGAACGATAGAGCATCTTAGGTTCGAAGATGCAGGGACAGCTACAGAGAATGGTTATCCATTCAGTTGCCTCGTTCCTGCCAAAGAAATGGCAGATTCAGTGAAGATTGTTGTATATTACGATGGTGTGAAGAGTCAGGAATATAATTACAGTATAAAACAGTATGCAGAGAGTGTTCTTACCCAGACAACGGATCCAAACATTCAGAAACTTGTGAAAACCATGTTAAATTATGGCGCATATGCACAGCAATATTTTAACTATAATGCGGATAATCTGACAAATGCAGGTTTAGAATCGGCGGATCAGGGCTTACTCGAAGATGTAGTGACAGATGCCTTTTTAGAATACAAATATCAGCCATTGCAGTCGCAAAATGTGATTGCCATGCAGAATATTAGTCTGGTACTAAAATCAGAAACAACATTAAGGTTGTATTTTACATGTGCATCAGGTGTTACAGCAGATGCTTTGGAAGTTACATCATCTACTTGTACTCCGGTTATTCGTCAGACAGAGGGCGGAAGCTATTATATCGCAATTGAAAACATTGTAGCAGGCAGTCTGGGCGATATGCATACGATTACCGTAAAAAACACTGTAACGGGAGAAACAGATACCTGTACGGTAAGTGCACTTACATATGGATATTACGCACTGACTGGTTCTACGAAAGCAACATTACAGAACCTTGTAAAATCACTTTATTTGTATAATCAGGCTGCTGAAAGCTGCCTAACGAAATAAGGAGGGGAGTAACATGAAACAGAAATATGAGATTCCAGATATGGTGGTGCTTTGGATCAATGACAGAGAGATAATTCGTACGTCCGGTGAGGAAGATGAAACAGAAAAACTCCCATTGGTTTGAGAACTTTTACCATCATATCAAAGGCATGTTTGTGGAATTTGAGATTATAAAATGACACGTTGTTTTTTGCGTAAAAATCCGTTATACTAAAGAAAAAACTTTGGTATAACGGATTTTCTATATGAACAAAAATGATAAGACGCACGAATGCGTGATTGAGAGGTATAAATGATGTATAATACCTATAGTAATAAATTTGGGAAAGGAGTTGGATATATGAAAAGTACACACGATATTCTTTTAGAGTTTACTGGGCAAGTAAAAAGGATTCTTGGAAAGAATTTAAAGAAAGTCATTTTATATGGTTCTTATGCGCGTGGAGATTATAGAGAAAACTCAGATATTGATATTATGATATTGACTACTCTTACAGATGAAGAGATTAGAAAGACGAAAACATCCATTTATGATTTGGCTTTTGATTTCCAAATGGAGTACGGAGTGGATATAAGCGTAGTTATCAAGAATGAGGAACATTTCAATTATTGGCTTGGTGTACTGCCATTTTATGACAATGTCCAAAAGGAAGGAGTTGTTCTGAGTGAATGATAGACAGAAAGAATTGAGTAATTACAGATTGCAACAAGCAGAAGAAAGTCTGACTGTTGCAAAAACGTGTTTAGAAGGTGAATTTTACAAAGATTCGATTAATCGTTCGTACTATTCTGTATTCTATGCAATTAAAGCAGTCCTCGCTCTTGGCTCTGTGGACTTTAAGAGGCATAAAGATGTGGTTTCCTATTTCAATAAAGAGTATGTTGCTACAGAAAAATTTCCTAAAACCCTAGGGCGAAAAATTGGAAATCTGAAACAGATTAGAGAAGATAGCGATTATGATGATTTTTATGTTGCATCTAAAGAAGAAACAGAAGAACAGATTAAAACAGCCGAATCAGTAATTCGATCAGTAAAAGAATACCTGAATGCATAAAAAAGCAGAGAGCATATTACAATGTGCTCTCTGTTTTTAATGGACCTGAGGGGAATCGAACCCCTGTCCGAAAGCCTATCCCTTAAGGCATCTCCCATCACAGTCATTATTTTGACATTCCCTCCACAAGCCGCCTAATGACAGGCTGCCTGTTTTAGTAGCTTCATAAATTCTTCCATTTCCGCAAAGCTTAGGAAACGAAGTGCCTCACCTTGTTGAAGCCGGACGTTTAAGCAGTGAGCGACTTAAAGCCGACTGCTGCCACTAGGCAGCGTACGCTAAATTATCGTTTGCGTTTAATTTTAATTTGCAGTTTTTACGCGGTCCGCACCGCGGATGGCTTCCCTAACTTCAAAACCCCCGTCGAAACCAGTACAAGCCCTGAAATATGGCGCACTGTTTCGCAAACGTAGTGTTATTATATGGCGCGTTTTTAAAAATGTCAAGACCCTTTGCGCGAGAAACATTGCATATCAAAAGGGGTCTGTGGTACAATGGCGGAAGAACTGCTGAGATTGAAAGTGGACACAGAATAGACATAAATCTCTGATAGGATAGAGAAAAAAGAACCGGACGGGGTGAATGATATGGAGAAATTAAAAATTCTGGTTGTAGATGATGAGAGCAGAATGCGGAAATTGATTAAAGACTTTCTGGAAAGAGAGGGATATTTTATTTTAGAAGCGGCAGATGGCGTGGAAGCACTCGATATTTTTTACGAGACTCCGGATCTTGCTATGGTGATTCTGGATGTGATGATGCCGCGTATGGATGGATGGGAGGTATGCCGGGAGATTCGGGAACGCTCGACGATGCCGGTTCTGATGCTGACAGCGCGGAGTGAAGAACGGGATGAACTGAAGGGATTTGAACTGGGTGTGGATGAATATATTTCCAAACCATTCAGTCCCAAAATTCTGGTTGCGCGTGTGAATGCGCTTCTAAAGCGTACTAAAGGTGCGGCGGCCTTTGAGACCATCTGCGCAGGTGGGATTGAAATTGATAAAGCTGCCCACATCGTCACAATTGACGGAAAGGAAATTGAACTCAGCGTCAAGGAATTTGAACTTTTGCTTTATTTTGTGGAAAATCAGAAGATAGCGCTTACGCGGGAAAAGATTTTAAACAGTGTCTGGAATTATGATTATTTCGGAGATGCAAGAACGATTGACACGCATGTGAAGAAGCTTCGAAGCAAATTGGGCGACAAGGGAAATTATATTAAAACCATCTGGGGGATGGGCTATAAATTTGAAGTAGAATAGCGGTGGGAAATGATGAATAAATCAATTAAGAGACAGATTGCGACCATTTTCATCGGACTGGTGATTGCGATTATGTTGATTTTCACTTTCATTAACAGTCAGTTTCTGGAACGCTTTTATGTTTTCAACAAACAGAAAACGCTGATTGACGTTTATGAAAAAATGGAACAGGCAGTGAAAGATACAGATTCTTCCTACGAGGGAATGGCGGAAGAGCTTAGTGGGGTGACTGAGGCAGGCAATCTTACATTTGTAATTATGGGAAACAGCCAGCAGCTTCTTGCATCCACCTCCAGCAAGCGGCAGACGGAAGAAATGTGTGCGCAGCTTATCGGGTATCTTTTGAATATCAATCAGGCAAGAGGAGAACTGCTCAAAGAGAGCGAAAGCTATCAGATTCGAAGTACCAGAGACGTGGCAGGCGGCGAGGAATATATTGAGATGTGGGGGCATTTGAATGACGGAAGCTCCTTCCTGATTCGAAGTCCGCTGGAAAGCATCCGGGAGAGTGTGTTGTTATCCAATCAATTTCTGATTTACATTACACTTGCCACGGCAGTCCTTGGTTGTATTTTTGTATGGTATATTTCGAAGCGGATTGCCAATCCGATTTTAGAGCTGGCAGAGCTTTCTAAACGCATGGCAAATCTGGATTTTGACGCAAAATATACCAGTGGCGGAAAAAATGAGATTGGTGTTTTGGGTGAAAACTTTAATATTATGTCTGAAAGGCTGGAGCGAACGGTATCCGAGCTTAAGAGTGCAAACTATGAGCTGCAGAAGGACATCGAGAAAAAAGAGAAGATGGAGACGATGCGGACAGAATTTATCGGCAATGTTTCCCACGAATTAAAGACGCCGATTGCACTGATACAAGGGTATGCGGAAGGATTGAAAGAGGGAATTTCGGAGGATCCGGAGAGCCGGGCGTTTTATTGTGATGTTATCATAGATGAAGCGACCAAGATGAATAAGCTGGTAAAAAATCTTCTGACGCTCAATCAGCTTGAAGTGGGGGAGGAAGAAGTGTCATTCGAGCGTTTTGACGTCATGGAACTGATCCGGGGGATTGTACAGAGCTGCGATATTCTGGTACAGCAAAAGGGCGCAGATGTGAGGATGAATGCCGGGGAAGCTGTTTATGTCTGGGCAGACGAATGGAAGGTGGAGCAGGTGTTCCGCAATTATTTCAGTAATGCGCTGAACCATTTGGAGGGGGACAAGGTCATCGACATCCGGGTAGTGGTGAATGAAGAAACCGCTACGGCGCGTATCTCGGTGTTTAATACAGGAAAGCAGATTCCGGAAGAAGATATTGACCAAATCTGGAATAAGTTTTATAAAGTAGATAAGGCTCGTACCAGAGAGTATGGCGGCAACGGCATCGGTCTTTCTATCGTGAAAGCCATTATGGAATCTCTGAAAAAAGGATACGGGGTGAAAAATTACAACAATGGCGTAGAATTCTGGTTTGAATTAGACGTGAAGTGACGAGAGGAATGAGGAAAATGATAGCAATAATCGATTATGATGCGGGAAATATTAAAAGCGTAGAAAAGGCGCTAAAGAAGCTGGGACAGGAGGTCTCCATCACCCGGGATGCAGAAGTTATTTTGCATGCGGACAAGGTGATTTTGCCGGGGGTAGGTGCTTTCGGCGATGCTATGTCCAATTTAAAAAAGTATCGGTTGGACGAGGTGATTTATCAAGTGGTGGAGAAAGGCACTCCGTTTCTTGGTATCTGCCTCGGATTGCAGCTCTTATTCGAAAAAAGTGAAGAGTCAAAAGGAGTAGCAGGACTTGGTATTTTAGAAGGGGAAATCTGCAGGATTCCGGATTGCGAAGGACTTAAGATTCCGCACATGGGGTGGAATTCCCTGCATCTTACAAACGATGGAAGATTGTTTCATGGGATAGAAGAGGGGGCGTACGTCTATTTTGTGCATTCCTATTATCTGAAGGCAAAGGACGAAGCAATCGTCAAGGCAACAACGGAATACAGCACTCATATTCATGCTTCGGTAGAAAAGGGAAATGTGTTTGCCTGCCAGTTTCATCCGGAAAAGAGCAGCGATGTGGGCATGCAGATTTTGAAGAATTTTGTGGAGCTATAGTCGGGAGGAAAGAGAATGTTTACAAAAAGGATTATTCCCTGTCTGGATGTACATAACGGACGAGTGGTAAAAGGTGTGAATTTTGTTGATTTGGTAGATGCCGGAGACCCGGTTGCGGTGGCAAAGGCGTATGATGCTGCCGGGGCGGACGAATTAGTCTTTTTGGATATTACTGCGTCCTCCGACGCACGGGATACTGTAGTTGACATGGTCAGGAAGGTGGCGGCCAACGTGTTTATCCCGTTTACGGTAGGTGGCGGTATCCGTACCGTGGACGATTTTAAGGCACTATTGCGGGAGGGGGCAGATAAGATTTCCATTAACTCTTCTGCCATTAACCGGCCGGAGCTGATTTCGGAGGCTGCGGAGAAATTTGGAAGCCAGTGCGTAGTCGTTGCGATTGATGCAAAACGTCGTGCGGATGGAAGCGGCTGGAATATTTATAAAAACGGAGGTCGTATTGATGTAGGCATTGATGCGGTGGAATGGGCGAGAAGGGCAGAAGCTCTCGGCGCAGGAGAAATCCTGCTTACCAGCATGGACTGTGACGGCACGAAGGCAGGGTATGATTTGGAACTGACAAGAGCAATCTCAGAGGCAGTTTCTATTCCGGTCATTGCCTCAGGAGGAGCCGGAACACTGGAACATTTTTATGAAGCATTGACAGAAGGAAAGGCAGATGCGGCTCTGGCGGCATCCCTGTTTCATTTTAAAGAACTGGAAATCAGAGAAGTAAAACAGTATCTGAGGGACAAGGGCGTATCCGTCAGATCGTAAGGAGGACAAAAGATGGCAGCGATTACCGGAGACTGGTTAGAGGTCCTGCAGGGAGAGTTTAAAAAGGAGTATTATCGGAAACTGTTTCAAAAAGTGGGGGAGGAGTATAAGACGCATACCATTTTTCCGCCGGCAAATGACATTTTTAATGCATTTCATTATGCTCCGTTGAAGGATGTGAAGGTGGTAATCTTGGGCCAGGACCCATATCACGGAGAAGGACAAGCTCATGGACTCTGCTTTTCCGTGAAACCGGGGGTGGAAATTCCACCATCGCTGGAAAATATTTATAAAGAACTGCATGATGATTTGGGATGCAAGGTTCCGAATCACGGATGTCTCGTAAAGTGGGCAAAGCAGGGCGTGCTGCTACTGAATACGGTGCTGACTGTGCGTGCCCATCAGGCAAATTCTCATCGGGGGATTGGCTGGGAAGAGTTTACCGATGCCGCGATTCGCGCACTCAATAGGGAAGACCGACCAATTGTCTTTATCCTCTGGGGAAGACCGGCACAACTCAAAAAAACGATGCTGAACAATCCGAAACATTTGATTCTGGAGGCACCCCATCCAAGTCCGCTGTCAGCTTATCGCGGATTTTTTGGAAGTAAGCCTTTTAGTCAGACAAATGCATTTTTGGAGGCGCATGGGGAGACGCCGATAGACTGGCAGATTGAATCAATGGAAATTTGTGTTGACAAACGTATCTAAAAGTGATTAAATGAACATATGAACAATCATTCATATGTTGGAGGTATCACTATGGGACATATACAGGAAGAACACGAAGTGTGCAATTGCGGACACGAACATGGACAACATCATGATCATGAGCATGACCATCATGAGCATGACCATCACGAGCATGAACATCATCACGAGCACGAAGGCTGCGGCTGTGGGCATGACCATGTACAGGATGCTGCGGCAGGAGACAGATTTTCACACATAAAACCGGATGTAAAGCAAACGGTATATATCGTTGAAAATCTTGGCTGTGCCAACTGTGCGGCGAAGATGGAAAAGAAAATCAATGAGCTTCCCGAGGTAGAGGCGGCGACGCTGACCTTTGCTACGAAGCAGCTCCGGGTAGCTTCCAATCATCAGGAACAGTTGCTTCCAATTTTGCAGGAAATCTGTTCCTCCATTGAGTCAGAGGTCATCGTAAGACCAAAGGAAGAGCAGCAAAAGTCGGAAAAAGCTTCTGTCGAAGAGGGAAATAAAAAAGCTTTCGTACAGATAGGAGCAGGCGCAGTTTTATTTATACTTGGATTATTTCTGGAACATCTGCTTTCGGGCAGGGTGTTTTCTGTGGGAGCTTTCGTAAGCTTTGTAGCAGCCTATGTGATTCTCGGAGGAAGAATTCTCCGGAAAGCGGGAAAGAACCTGACGAAAGGGCATGTGTTTGATGAAAATTTTTTAATGAGTCTTGCAACACTGGCGGCGTTTGCGATTGGAGATTTTGCGGAAGCGGTGGGAGTAATGCTGTTCTTCCGTATCGGAGAATTATTTGAAGACATTGCAGTAGAAAAAAGCCGCAGTCAGATTATGGAGGCAGTGGATTTAAGACCGGAGGTTGTGAATCTGGTACAGGGACGTATCGTACAAATCATTCCTGCAAAAGAGGCAAAAATCGGGGATATTCTGTTAGTGAGACCGGGAGACCGGATTCCGCTGGATGGTGTAATTGTGCAGGGCGAAAGCCGGATTGATACGGCTCCGGTGACAGGGGAACCTGTGCCGGTGAAGGCGGCAAAAGGAGACACTGTGATTTCCGGCTGTGTGAACACATCAGGTGCGATTCAAATCCGGGTGGAAAAGACTTTGGAGGACTCCATGGTGACACGAATTCTGAATTCCGTGGAGAATGCGGCTGCAAGCAAACCGAAAATCGATCGGTTTATCACCCGGTTTGCCCGCGTGTATACTCCGTTTGTAGTAGTGCTGGCACTGGGCACTGCGATTTTACCATCCCTTATCACGGGAGAGTGGAGATTCTGGATATATACGGCGATTACATTTTTGGTTATCAGCTGCCCGTGTGCATTGGTGCTGAGTGTGCCCCTTGCATTCTTTTCCGGAATCGGAACGGGTTCGAAACAAGGCATTTTATTTAAAGGCGGATTGGCACTGGAAACTTTGAAACATGTAAAGGCGGTCGTGATGGATAAGACCGGAACGATTACCAAAGGGAACTTTGAAGTGCAGCAATGCGTTTCCACAAGTGCATACAGAGAAGAACAAATCCTTGCGTTAGCTGCGAGCTGTGAAATGGATTCCACCCATCCCATCGGCTACAGTATTGTGACAGCGGCAAAGAAGCGATTTCTGGACCTGGAAAGACCGGAATCTGTAGAAGAGATTGCAGGAAAAGGCATCCGGGCACAGATGAAAGAGGGCGAGGTGCTGTGCGGCAATCGGGAGCTTTTCGAGTTGTTCCGTGTGAATATGGAAAATCATGAGTCAATCACTTACGGAACGGAGGCCTTGGTAGCGCTGAACGGAATCTGTATCGGTTATCTGGTGATTGCAGATACGGTGAAAGAGGAATCGAAAAAAGCCATTGGTGAATTAAAGAAAGCCGGGCTTAAGACGGTGATGCTGACCGGTGACACACCCGAGTGTGCCCAAATGATTGCAGAGCAGACCGGAGTGGAAGCATCTTACGCAAAGCTTTTGCCGGAAGAGAAACTTGCCAAGTTACAAGAAATCCGCGAGCAGTATGGCTCCGTGATGTTTGTCGGAGACGGCATCAATGATGCACCGGTGCTGGCGGGGGCGGATGTCGGAGCAGCCATGGGAAGCGGCGCGGATGCAGCAATCGAAGCGGCGGATGTGGTATTTATGACTTCTTCCATGGAGGCAGTACCCGAGGCTATTACAATTGCGAAAGCGACAGGTCGTATTGCAATGCAGAATGTGGTGTTTGCGTTAGTCATCAAAGCACTGGTTATGGTTTTGGGACTTCTGGGATATGCAAACATGTGGATGGCGGTATTTGCAGATACCGGAGTTGCAATGCTGTGTGTGTTAAATTCCATTCGAATTTTGCGAAGAAAATAAGGACTTCATAGAAGATAGAAAGAAGGAAAAGCATGAAAGAACAGATAACAGAGAGCATGTGTTGTGAGGAACATCATGTGCACACCAGTTTGGTACATCAGATAGAGGACGGCATGCCGGACGAGGAAATGATGCAGAGTCTTGCAGAATTTTACAAAATATTCGGAGAACCGACAAGGATTAAAATTTTGTGTGTGTTATTTCAGTCCGAGCTGTGTGTTTGTGATTTGGCAGAGGTCACAGGGATGACCCAGTCCGCGGTTTCCCACCAGCTCCGTGTGTTAAAACAGATGAAGCTGGTTAAAAATAGAAGAGAGGGAAAGACGGTATATTACTCTTTGGCAGATGGACATATTCAGAGTATTTTGAATCAGGGTATGGAACATATTGCGGAGTAAGGTTTTGTGGAGGAAGAGCAGATGAACAGGTGGAAATTGGGATTATTACTTGTGGCGGCATGCCTGATAACAGGGTGTGCTTCCAATATGAAAGATGGAATTACATTTTTGGAAGAAAACAAATATGAAGAAGCGCTGGGCTGTTTTGAACAGGAGATTGCAGACGGAAAGCATTTGGATGAAGCATACCGGGGAATGGGAATTGCTCAGTATGAGCTGGGGGAATATTCGGATGCGCTTGATTCGTTCGAACAGGCGCTGGAGAATAAAACGGAAGAAACGGCGACACTCTACAGCCTGATGGCGGCGAGTGCTCTAAAATTAGAGGCATATGAAGACGCTCTGACTTATTACGAGAAAGCACGGAAGATGGAGGACTGCACGGAAGAACTGAAGCAGGAAATCCGCTATAATGAGATTGCAGTCTACCAGACGATGGGAGACTGGGAGACGGTGAAAGAGAAGGTGGCATCCTATGTGGAAGACTATCCGGAGGATACCCGCATGGACAAAACCGTGGAATTTTTGGAAACCAGATAAGGGAGACTTGTATGGCAGAGATGATAGAGTTGCAGGAAATAGAGGAAAGGGTGATTTTGGTCGGCGTCAGCACTGATGACAGGGATGATACGGAAAAATCGCTGGATGAGCTGGAAGAGCTTGCGGCGACAGCAGGAGCTGTGGCAGTGGGGAGAGTGGTGCAGAATCTGGAACAGATTCATTCGGGAACATATGTGGGAAAGGGAAAACTGGAGGAGATTAAGGATTTGCTCTGGGAGACAGAAGCAACCGGGATTCTCTGCGATGACGAACTGACGCCGGTGCAGCTTGGAAATCTGGAAGATGCGTTAAATACTAAGGTGATGGACCGGACATTGATTATTCTTGATATTTTTGCGGAAAGATCCTCCACCAATGAAGGAAAGATTCAGGTAGAACTGGCACAGCTAAAGTATCGTCAGTCGAGACTTGCCGGTCTTGGAAAATCTCTTTCCAGACTGGGCGGAGGAATCGGCACCAGAGGTCCCGGAGAGAAGAAGCTGGAGACGGACCGGCGGCTGATTCAGCATCGGATTGCCCAGCTTGGCAGGGAATTAAAGGATGTGAAGCGGCACCGGGAGGTGACGAGAGAGCAGAGGAATAAGACCAAAATTCCGGTGATTGCCATCGTGGGGTATACCAATGCGGGGAAATCCACGCTGTTAAACCGGCTGACAGGCGCGGGGGTGTTAGAAGAGGACAAGCTGTTTGCGACGCTGGATCCCACGACGAGAAACTTAAAACTGCCAAGCGGGCAGGAGGTATTGATTACGGATACGGTCGGATTCATTCGAAAACTGCCGCACCACTTGATTGATGCGTTCCGAAGCACGCTGGAGGAGGCAAAATATGCCGATATCATTCTGCATGTAGTAGATGCGTCAAATCCGCAGGTGGACGAGCAGATGTACATTGTATATGAGACGCTTAAAAATCTGGAGGTAACAGACAAGACAGTGATTACTGCATTTAACAAGCAGGACAAGGTGGAAGGCAACTTTATTTTACGAGATTTTAAAGCAGACCATGTTGTGCGAATTTCTGCAAAGACAGGGGAAGGTCTTTGCATACTTTTGCAAGTGATAGAAGATGTGCTCCGGGAGCAGAAGGTTTTCATCGAAAAACGATATTCCTATGCGGAGGCAGGGAAGATTCAGCTTATTCGAAAATACGGGGAGCTTCTTTCAGAAGTCTATCAAGAGAACGGCATTTTGGTACAAGGCTACGTGCCGGCAGAAATTTATGAAAGAGTAAAATAGCATCAGTTCAGGAGGACAAGGATGAGCTTACAATTTGTCATGGGACCTTCCGGCTCCGGAAAGTCTCATTATTTGTATCAAAAAGTGACAGAGGAATCACTAAAACATCCGGATAAAAATTATTTTGTCATCGTTCCGGAGCAGTTTACCATGCAGACCCAGAAGGATTTGGTAATGGCAAGTCCGAAGAGGGGCATTATGAATGTGGATGTACTGAGTTTTAACCGTCTGGCGTATCGTATTTTTGAGGAGACAGGGGGGAATCAGCCCATTGTGTTAAGCGATGTGGGGAAAAGTTTTGTCCTTCGGAAGATTGCGGGAGATTTGGAGCCAAAGCTTACGCTTTTGAGAGGAAGCCTAAAAAAGACCGGATTTATCGGGGAAGTAAAATCCGTCATTTCGGAGTTCACCCAGTATGATATTCCGCTTGAAACGCTGGAACAAATGATGGAAGAAAACGGTCCGAATTCCAATTTTTATTATAAATTAAAAGACATGAGTGCCATCTATCGGGGCTTTTTAGAATACCTGCAGGGAAAATACATCACCGGGGAAGAACTTTTAGAGGTGCTCTGTGAAGTGGTTCCAAAATCAAAACTTTTGAGGGACAGTGTGGTGGTTCTGGACGGGTTTACCGGATTTACTCCGGTGCAGAATAAACTCCTGCGGGAGCTTTTTTGCGTGTGTGAAAAAGTCGTGGTGACGGTGACGATTGGGAGAAATGTAAAGTCGGTTCCCTTGTTTGATTTGAGCGAAAAGATGATAGATTCGCTGGTAAAAATCGCAAGAGCGTGCAGGACCGAGACAGAAGAGCCAATCGAATTGTTCCGGATTCCGGTATATCGTTTCCGGGAGAGGGAGGCACTGGGATTTTTGGAATCCCATTTGTTCCGATATGGGAGGGCAGTCTATCAGAAAGAGCAGGACAGTATTCAGGTTTTCAGTGCGAAGCATCCGAGAGAGGAAATGGATTTCGTGGCGCAGCGTATCCGGCATCTGGTTCGCACGGAGGGAATGCGCTATCGGGAGATTGCAGTGATTACCAGCGATATGGAATCTTACGCAAACCATGTGGAAAAGGTATTTTCGGATTATGAAATTCCTGTTTTTATGGACCATAAGAGGAGTATTCTTCTGAATTCTTTTGTGGAATATCTGCGGAGTCTCCTTGCAATGGCACAGCAAAATTTTTCTTATGAAAGTGTATTCCGTTATCTGAGAACCGGTCTTACAGAGTTTACCTGTGAGGAGATAGATATTTTGGAAAACTATTGCGTGGCGATGGGAATCCGCGGTTATAAAAAATGGCAGTCAAAGTGGATTCGCAGGACTGCCGATATGGAAGAAGCGGATTTGGCTGTGGTAAATGAAATCCGCCAACGATTTATGAAGAATACGGAAGGTGTAATGGAAGCGCTGAAGAGCCGTTCGAAAACGGTGGAGAGCATTACGAGGGCGCTTCATACATTTTTGTTTGAGAATGAACTGCAGAAAAAGGTGAAGGAATATGAAACCTCATTCCGCGAAGCGGGAGAATTGGCACTTGAGAAAGAATATGCGCAGATTTACCGCATTGTCATGGAGCTGTTTGACCAGTTTGTAGAGCTTTTGGGAGAGGAAAAGCTCTCTTTGCAGGAGTATTGTGATTTGCTGGACGCAGGACTTGAGGAGGCAAAGGTGGGGATTATTCCGCCAAGTCCGGATCAGGTGGTTGTGGGCGATATTGAAAGAACGCGTGTTAAGGATATTAAGGTACTCTTTTTTGTGGGAATGAATGACGCATATATTCCGGGAAAGGTCAAAGCAGGAGGACTGCTTTCGGAACATGACCGGACGAAGTTTGAAGAAAGCGGTGTGATGCTGGCACCGGGAGCAAAGGAGAAGGCATTCATTCAAAAGTTCTATCTGTACTTGATTTTAACAAAGCCGTCAGAGCAGGTGTTTTTGACATACAGCAGGGCGTCCGCGGAAGGAGAAGCACTTCGCCCGGCATATTTGATTCCGGATTTGCTCCGGCTGTATCCCCTGATGCGGGTGCAGAGAATAGGACAGGACATCCGGGGGAGGGAATTTACACCTGCAAGCGGGATTGCCTGTCTGGCAGAAGGGCTGCAGAAAAAGAGTCAGGGACTTTCCGGAGAGTGGCAGGAGCTCTATACATGGTACAAAAAGAATCCGGGGCAGGCGGAGAATCTCCGGCAGGTGATAGACGCGGCTTTTTATCGCAGACCGGAGGAAAGACTTTCGAAGGAGACAGCCAAGGAACTGTATGGCACAGTATTGGCCAACAGTGTGAGCAGGCTCGAAACATTTTCGGCATGTGCATGTGCCCATTTTTTGACATATGGTCTTAGGCTTCGGGAGCGGGAGGTGTACCGGTTTCAGGCAGTGGATTTGGGAAATTTGTTTCATGGTGCAATGGAGCGGTTTTCTAAAAAGCTGGAACGGAGTGGTTTTACATGGACTACGGTTCCGGAGGAAAAACGGGAAACGATGATTGAAGAAAGTGTGGAAGAATGTGTGGTGGATTATGGCAATACGATTCTGTACAGCAGTGCCAGAAACGAATACATGATTACCCGTCTTAAGAGGATGATGCACCGCACAGTCTGGGCGCTTAGGCAGCAGCTTGAAAAAGGGGATTTTCTGCCACAGGGGTATGAGATTGTATACGACAGCGGAGCTATCCCGCTTGCGGACAGTCATGCTATGCGCCTGCATGGAAAAATTGACCGGGTGGATGTCTGTGAAGCGGGGGACGATGTCTATGTAAAGGTCATTGATTATAAAACAGGAGAGAAGGTCTTTGATTTAGGAGAGCTGTACCAGGGTCTGCAGATGCAGCTGGTTGTTTACTTGAATGCAGCCATGGATATGGAGGCGAAAAAACATCCCGGGAAACGAATTGTACCTGCAGGACTGTTTTACTACCGGATGAAGGATCCGCTTCTTCCAAAGGAAGAAGGGGACGAAAAACAGTCTGAAAAGCTACTTAAGGCGTTAAGACCCGACGGGGTGGTGAATCACTCAGAGGAGGTTTTGGAGCATTTGGAACATCATCTGACAGGGCAGTCGGCGGTTCTTCCTGTGGCGAGGAACAAAGACGGGAGCCTTTCCAAGACTTCCAAGACACTTGGGGAGGAAGATTTCAGGGTGATTTCCACATTTGCAGAGCAAAAGATGACACAAATCGGAAATGCAATTCTGGCGGGAGAAGTGAGCGCCTCTCCGTATGAAATGGATGGGAGAGAGGGCTGCGATTTTTGCCCGTACCGCGGAATCTGCGGGTTTGATGAAACACTTCCGGGGTATGAGTACCGGCATCTGAAAAAAATTGGAAAAGAAGAGGCACTTGCAAACATGAGAAAGGAGACAGAAGCTTGGGAATCAAATTTACAAAGGAACAACAACAGGTAATTGACCTTAGAGACCGCAATATCCTGGTCTCTGCGGCAGCCGGTTCCGGAAAGACAGCGGTTCTGGTAGAGCGTATTATTGCAAGGCTTACAAAAGACCCTGACCCGATTGACGTGGACCGGCTTCTCATTGTGACGTACACAGAGGCGGCTGCTTCTGAGATGAAGGAACGAATTCGAAGTGCCATTGAAAAAGAACTGGAGGAGCACCCGGAGAATGCCCATTTGCAACGGCAGTCCACGCTGATTCATCATGCGCAGGTGACGACCATTCACAGCTTTTGCCTTTCGGTCATACGGGACTACTTTCATACGATAGATTTGGATCCGGGATTCCGTATCGGTGAGGAAGGCGAGCTAAAGCTTCTGAAACGGGATGTTTTGGAGGAGCTTTTGGAGAACTGCTATGCGGAAGGAAATCCGGAATTTTTAGATTTTGTGGAGAGCTTTGCAGCGGGAAAGGACGATAAAAGACTGGAAGAGATCCTACTGCAGCTATACGAGTATTCCAGAAGCTATCCGAATCCGAAGGCGTGGCTTGACACAAACGAAGCACGCTATGATATCCGGTCGGTTTCTGAACTGGAAGAGGCGCCTTTTGTGATGAATGTCCGGAAGGAGGCAGAGAAGCTTCTTGTGGATGTTGAGGAAACGATTTTGTTTGCAGAGGGGATTTGCCGGGAGGAAGACGGACCGAAGGCGTATCTTGGTGCTCTGGAATCCGACAAAAGCCGGTTGAAAAGGATTCGGGAGGCAGAAAGCTTTGCGGCGATGCAGGAAGGCTTTTCCGGTCTTTCATGGGAAAGCCTTGCACGCAATCGGGATAAAACAGTCTCTGAAGAGAAAATCAAACTGGTAAAGGAACTGCGGGAAGAATGGAAAAAGACAGTTTCGACAATTCGGGAGGATTATTTCTTTGCGTCTGCAGAAGAACTGCAGAAGGATATGTGTGGGGCAAAGACCAACATGGGAGTACTGGCAAAGTTGGTGAAAGAATTTTCGGCTGCATATACCCAGAAAAAGCAGAGTAAAAATATGATTGATTTTGGAGATATGGAGCATTATGCGCTCCAAATTCTGACGGAGGAAGTAAATGGAGAATATCTTCCGAGTCCTGCGGCAAAAGAGTATCAGGAAAAATTCTTAGAGGTCATGATTGATGAATATCAGGACAGCAATCTGATTCAGGAGGCAATTTTGACCAGTGTGTCCAGGGTTTCGCAGGGAAAACCGAATCTCTTTATGGTAGGGGATGTGAAGCAGAGCATTTATCGGTTCCGGCTTTCCAGACCGGAGCTTTTTATGGAAAAATACCGTACCTACAGCGCCAAAGACGGTCCCATGCAGAAGATTGACCTGCACAAGAATTTCCGCAGCAGACGGGAAGTTCTGGAAAGCACTAATTTTGTGTTCGAACAGATTATGACAGAGGGCTTTGGAGGAATTTCTTATGACGAGAAAGCAGCCCTTCATGTGGGTGCGGCTTATGAAGACCGCGCAGGAAATGAGACGGAGGTCTGTCTTATAGATGCGTCGGAATTGTCCGGGGAAGAAAATCTGCGGGAGCTGGAGGCAAGGGCTCTTGCCGGAAAAATCAAGAGTCTGGTGGGAAACCATGAGATTCTGGATACAAAGACAGGAGAATACCGTAAGGCAAGATACAGCGATATTGTGATTCTGGTGAGAAGCCTGAAAGGATGGGCGGATGTGTTCGTCCGTGCGCTGGGACAGGAAGGGGTGCCTGCCTACAGCGGCTCCAAGGAAGGATACTTTGAGACGAGGGAAATTCGGATGATTCTGGATTATCTGCGCATTTTGGATAATCCGAGACAGGATATTCCGTTTGCGGCGGTACTTACCTCTCCTTTCGCCGGAATTTCAGAGGAAGAGCTTGCACAGATTCAGAATGGGTTTGAAGGAATCTGTTTTTATGAGAAAACCTGCGCCTATGCGAAGCAGGGGGAATGCAGCAGTTTGAAAAGGAAGCTTGAGACCTTTCTGACTCAATATGAAAGCCTGCGAAAAAGAGTACCTTATACGGCAATCCACACTCTGCTTTGGAATCTTATGGATGAAACCGGATACGGAACTTATACGACAGCATTGCCGGGAGGAGAGCAGCGACGTGCAAACTTAGAAATGTTGGTGGAAAAAGCCATTCGTTTCGAATCAACCAGCTATAAGGGGCTGTTTCATTTTGTACGTTATATTGAACAGCTCCATAAATATGATGTGGACTATGGGGAGGCAAATGTCGTCGAAGAGTCCACGGATGTGGTGCGGATTATGAGTATCCATAAAAGCAAGGGGCTGGAATTTCCCATCGTGTTTGTGGCCGGTATGGATAAGCGGTTCAATATGCAGGATGCAAATGCAGGTATTGTTCTTCATCCGAACCTCGGAGTAGGTCTGGATGCGGTAGATTTAGAGAGGAGAACGAAAACCCCTACGCTTTTGAAACGCATGATTCAAAAGGAAGTCCAGAAAGAGACGACGGCAGAGGAGCTTCGCATTCTTTATGTTGCCATGACCCGTGCCAAAGAAAAATTAATCCTTACGGGAACTGTGACGAATCCGGAAGCAAGGCTTTCGCGCTGTATCCGATTGAAAGGACGTAAAGAGAAGGCGCTTCCGTATACAAGCCTTGTGAAAGCCCGGAGCTATTTTGACTGGGTTATTCCGGCTTTATACCGGAATCCGGCTTTTGAGGCGCCGATGAAAGTAAACTGGCTTAATCCGGCTCTGCTTTGCGAGGAGGAGATAAGAGAGACGGTCATGGAACAGTTTACGAGGCAGATTCTAGAACGGTGGGATACGGATGCGGTGTACGATGCCAAGGTCAGAGAACAGCTTGAAGAACAGTTCGGGTTCCGGTATCCGTTCGTGTCAGATTCAAAAACCAAACAGAAGGTGTCTGTCTCAGAACTAAAAAAGAAAGCTTATCTGGAAGAAGAGGAAATGGAGGAAGAAGAGGTGATTCCGCTTTTTCCGAAGTTCTTGCAAAAAGAAGTAAAAATTACGGGCGCTTCCCGCGGCAGTGCCTATCATAAAGTGCTGGAGCTTTTAGACTTCTCAAAGGAATATGAGGAGACAGCGCTTTGGGAAGCCATCCATGAGATGACGAAAAAGGGATTTTTGGCGGAGGAGATGGCGGAGTGCGTTGAGATTCCGGAGATTCTTCATTTTTTGCATGCTCCAATCGGTCAACGGTTGAAAAGGGCATGTCAAAAGAAGCTCCTCCATACGGAACAGCCATTTGTACTTGGCGATGATGGAACCGGAGGAGAGATGATTCTGATTCAGGGAATTATTGACGTGTACTTTGAGGAAGAGGGGGAACTGGTGGTGCTGGACTATAAAACGGACCGGGTACACAAGGAGCAGGAGCTTATAGATAAATATCAGCTCCAGCTTGCATATTATGCAAAGGCATTGGAACAGATTACCGGAAAGCATGTGAAAGAAAAGATGATTTATTCGTTTGCCCTGCAGAAAGAGATTGAGATAGCGGAATAAGAATAAAAAAACAGGGAATCCTCTTAGCGATACAGAAAGGGGATTCCGGTGATGGCAGTAGAAAAAAAGAAAGATGAGTTAAATGAAAAGCTAAAATATGAAATTGCAGAGGAACTGGGGCTGCTTGATAAAGTGAAGGAAGGCGGATGGCGTTCCCTGACTTCCAAAGAAACGGGCAGAATCGGCGGATTGATTACAAAAAAACGTCGAGAAATGGAAAATAAATAACGAAATCATTAACTATTGTAAATAATCTGTGGATAAACTTGAAAAAGTACAAAGGATTTGTTATAATCAACAAATTAAATATCAACAGGTGAAGCTTATGAGCGGTAATATACAAATACTAGACGGACAACATGACAGCTATACAGCGAAAGAAGCAATGCAGCATGCAGTGGAGTATTTACAGAGCGAGACTGCGCATGCCATTCAGATTATTACATTCGAACATGGAAAGGAGCCGGAGTCGGAAGCAGAATTGTTTGTGAAGATGTTCGGGCGTTTTCTACATAAAAGTCAGGGGAAGGTTTTCTTGTTTGCAGAGACGGAGACGCTTCTTTCCAAAATGATAGAGGTCCTTCCGGAGAGATATACCGGCATTCGGATTGTGGAGATGGCGACGCTGGACGAGCCGGGCATTTCGGATGATATGATTTTGAATCGGATTAACGGAGGAGAGGCAGACTGCATTTTCGCTGCACTGTCCGGTCCGGTACAGGAGGAATTTATCAGCCGTTATCGTACGTCGCTGGATGCAAAAATCTGGATTGGTCTTGGGACGCGCCTGAAAAACAGAAAGAAAAGATGGGATTTTCAGAAGCTGTGGAAGCATTTTATTCGACAATTTGAACATCGAAATGGCAAATAAAAGAGAAGAAAGAGGAAATAGCTAAAAATTTGTTATTTCCTCTTTCTTTTTTTAGCATTTTGCATTAAGATAGAAAAAGACAGAAGAAGACCATTTGGAGGGAAGAAAATGATTTCAAATCAAATACTGCAAAGTACAATGGAAGGCCTTAAGGCCATTACCAGAATCGATTTATGTGTCATGGATGTGGAAGGAAAGGAAGTGGCAGGTACACTTACCGGCTCGGAAGAGCATTCTGCCGCTGTGCGTGCATTCGTAGAGTCACCTGCCGACAGTCAGGTGGTGCAGGGCTGCCAGTTTTTCAAAATATATGATGAATGCCATTTAGAGTATGTGCTTTTGGCATATGGAGAAAGTGAGGATGTCTATACCGTCGGAAAGCTTGCCGCTTTCCAGATTCAGAGCCTTTTGGTTGCGTATAAAGAACGGTTTGACAAGGACAATTTTATCAAGAATCTGCTTCTCGATAATATGCTGCTGGTGGATATTTACAATCGTGCTAAGAAGTTACACATTGACACAGATGTGAAACGTGTTATTTTTATTATTGAGATTTCATCCGAAAGAGATGCAAATGCGCTGGAGCGTATGCGCAGCCTGCTGGGAGGAAACAGCAAGGATTTTGTGACGGCTGTGGATGAAAAAAATATTATCGTTGTGAAAGAACTGGAGGAAGACGACGGATACAAAGAAGTCGGGAGATTTGCAAATGAGCTTTTAGCGATGCTAAAGGGGGAGGGCTTAAAAGATTTCCATATTGCTTACGGCACCATTATCAGCGATATGAAAGAGGTCTCTAAGTCCTACAAAGAAGCAAAGCTTGCTCTGGACGTGGGGAAAATCTTCTTTACAGAGAAGGATATTGTCGCGTATAATACATTGGGCATCGGAAGATTGATTTACCAACTGCCGATTCCGCTCTGTAAGATGTTTATCCGGGAGATATTTGAGGGGAAATCGCCGGATAACTTTGATGATGAGACGCTGACGACGATTAATAAGTTTTTTGAGAACAGCCTGAATGTTTCGGAGACATCAAGACAGCTGTATATTCACAGAAATACGCTGGTTTACCGTCTGGATAAGATTCAGAGGATTACGGGGCTGGATTTGCGTGTGTTTGAAGATGCAATCACATTTAAGATTGCCCTTATGGTTGTGAAATACATGAAATACATGGAGTCATTGGAGTATTGATAATTAGGAGGAGCATATGATAGAATTAAGAGAAGTAACGAAAGAGTACTCTAAGGGGATTGCTGCGCTGAATGGAATCAGCCTGAAGATTGAGCAGGGGGAGTTTGTGTTCGTTGTAGGTGACAGCGGATCGGGGAAATCCACTTTGATTCGCCTGTTGATGAAAGAACTGGAACCCACCTCCGGGGAGATTCGGATTATGGGACAGGATCTTGGGAGCATGACACACAAGGAGATTCCGTTTTACCGCAGAAAAATAGGGGTGGTGTTTCAGGATTTCCGTTTACTAAAAGACCGAAATGTATATGAGAATATTGCTTTTGCGCTACGGGTAACGGAGGCACCGAGCCGTTTGATTAAGAAGAAAGTACCTGCGGCACTCTCGCTGGTAGGTCTGGCACAAAAATATAAATCTTTTCCAAAGGAGTTATCCGGAGGAGAGCAGCAGCGTGTTGCGATTGCAAGAGCTGTTGTAAATGAGCCTTCAATTTTGCTGGCAGATGAGCCGACCGGTAATCTGGACCCTGCAAACTCATGGGAAATCATGAAGTTACTGGAGGAAGCAAACGAAAGAGGAACAACCGTTGTCGTTGTAACTCATAACCATGAAATTGTGAAAGCAATGAAAAAACGTGTCATTACAATGAATAAGGGGATTATTGTAAGCGACGAGAAAAGGGTGGGTGTATAAATGAGATTCGGCACAGTAAGATACTCGGTAAAACAGGGAGTGAAGAATATTTCAAGGAACAGGATGTTTTCCATTGCGTCTATTGCGACCATGGCGGCCTGTATTTTCTTGTTCGGCATATTCTATTCCATTATTACGAACTTTAATTATATTGTACAGAAGGCAGAAGAAGGTGTGGCGGTTGTCGTTTACTTCGACGCGGATGCCACGGATGAGAGGGTAAAGGAAATCGGAAAAGAGATTTCCAAGTGCGACGGCGTGGCAGAAGTAAAATATGTGTCGGCGGAGGAAGCACTGGACAGTTTCCTTTCCGACTATCTGGAAGGGAATGAAGAGTTGGCAGAAGGCTTTAAGGAAGATAATCCACTGGTAGATTCAGACAATTATGAGGTCTATCTGGAGTCGGTAGAACAACAGGAGGATGTGGTCAGCTTTATCGAAGGACTGGACGGGGTTCGCAGGGTGAAAAAATCGGATGTAGTTGCAAAGACGCTGGAGAATTTTAACGTGCTTCTTGCATATATTTCCGGAGCAATTATCCTGATTCTTTTAGTTGTTGCAATCTTCCTGATTAGCAATACGGTATCTATGGGGATTACCATCCGGCGGGAAGAGATTGCGATTATGAAGTACATCGGGGCAAAGGATTCCTTTGTAAGAGCACCGTTCATTATTGAAGGTGTTCTGATTGGACTGGCTGGAGCCGCCATTCCACTGGTGATTCTTTATTTTGCATATGAAAAGGCAGTCAGCAGTATTATGAGTAAGTTTTCTGTTTTGAATTCGATACTGGATTTTCTGCCGGCGTCAGAAGTATACAAAACACTGCTTCCGGTGGGACTTCTTTTGGGAGTCGGAATCGGTTTTATTGGAAGCTTTTTTACCATTCGGAAGCATTTGAAAGCGTAGATGGGAGTATATATGAATAAGGGGAAACGATTACTTGGAATTTTGCTCGTGGGAGCATTGACAGTTGGCATGGTGTGGACTGCAAAAGCTGCAAATGTTTCCGACATGAAGGATAAGCAGCAACAGTTGGAAGACCAGCAAAAGAAGGCAGAGTCTGAGAAAGCTTCGCTGGCAGCAAAGGTGAATGCACTATCTGCATCGATGCAGCAGGCAGAAGCAGACCTTAAGCAGAAACAGTCGGAGATTGAAGTCGCAGAAGAGGAACTCATTGCGGCAAAGCTCGACGAAAACAAACAGTATGAAAACATGAAGCTGCGCATCCGTTATATGTATGAAAACGGAAATGTAAACTTCATCGAGATTTTTATCGAATCGAATAGTCTGGCAGATTTTTTCGCAAAGACGGAGAGCATCTCCAAAATCTCGGAGTACGACCGAAAAAAGCTGGAGGAATTTCAGCTTACGGTACGGGCGGTAGAGGAAAAGGAACTGGAGCTTCAGGCAGAGTATCAGACACTGGCAAAGCTGCAGGAGACTATCGCAACACAGCAGGCAGAGGCAAAGGCGCTTCTTGCGGAGAAAGCATCTGAGCTTGCAAAAATCAATGCCGATTTAAGTACGCTGAAAGGACAGATAAAAAGGGCAGAGGATGAGGCAAAGAGACAGCAGGAGCTTGCGGAAGCAAATCAGAAGCCAAATGGTTCGGGAAGCGGAAGCTCCTCTTCCTCCGGTCAGACAGAGACGCCGGTTGTGAGCGGAAACGGATTTTTTACGCATCCCTGTCCCGGAATGTCTTATCAGTCCAGTTATTTTGAAGAAGTAAGACAGGGAATCGGCGACACGACCCCACATAAGGGGAATGACTATGCTGCTCCTAGGGGGACACCAATCTATGCAGCTGCGGCGGGCACGGTGATTATAGCCGGATACAGCTCTTCCGCAGGCTATTGGGTAGTAATCGACCATGGAAACGGTCTGGTTACCAAGTATATGCATATGTTTGAAAGACCCTATGTATCCGCAAAACAAAAGGTGGTAAAAGGACAGCATATCGGCGGCGTGGGCTCAACCGGGCAGTCTACGGGAAACCACCTGCATTTTCAGGTGGAACTCAATGGAAAGCCGGTGAATCCATCCAATTATTTGTAGTGTAGAAAGGTACATACTTCATGGAAAATCACAAGAGTTTTATCAAGGGGGCACTTTGTGGTGCCCTTGTTACGTTATTGATTGCGGCAGTTTTACTGGCACCGCGTCTTATGGGAGGAAAAGTTGTTACTGCAGATACAGAGTATAAATTAGAGATGATACGTCATCTTATTGAAAAGGAATACCTGTATGAAGATGAAATCGATGAGACGCAGCTGCAGGAACTGTTGATGAAAGGGTATGTTGCCGGATTGGGCGATCCGTATTCGGTATATTATACGGAAGAGGAGACGAAAAAACTGATGGAGATGACGACCGGAGAGTTTGTCGGAATCGGAGCAGTTTTAAGTCAGGACAAAGTGACCGGCCAGGTGACCTTAAGAGAACTCTACGAGGACTCCCCCGCCGAGGAAGCAGGGCTTTTGGAAGGAGATATTTTCTACAAGGTAGACGGAGAAGACGTCACGGGGCTGGATTTGGATACGATTGTATCAAAGATTCGCGGAGAAAAGGGAACCACGGTGGAGATTACCGTGCTTCGCGGGGAGAGCCGGGAGGAATATTCCTGCACAGCCAAAAGGGACACGGTTGTCAGCAAAACAGTGGCTTATGAAATGAAGGAAAATCAAATCGGCTACATTTATGTTTCCGGATTCGAACAGGTGACAGGCAGTCAGTTTGAGGAGGCGCTCAATCACCTGAATGCGCAGGGAATGCAAGCGGTGATTATTGATCTCAGAGAGAATCCCGGCGGAAATCTTTCTACGGTGTGCGACATGCTGGATTTGATTCTGCCCGAGGGAAGGATTGTTTCGACGAAGGATAAAAACGGGAAGGAAGAAGTGATTTACTCGGATGAGGAGCGGAAGTTAAGTCTTCCGATGGCGGTTTTAATCAATGGAAACAGTGCCAGCGCGTCCGAGATTTTTGCCGGCGCTGTAAAAGACTATGGAATCGGCAATTTAGTAGGAACGAAGACATACGGAAAGGGCATCGTACAGAATGTATTTCGGCTGAATGATGGTACGAGTCTGAAGCTCACAGTATCTGAATACTGTACACCAAATGGAAACCATATCCATGGAATTGGTGTGGAGCCGGATATCGTGGTAGAATACGAGTATGATGAAACCAATCCGGAAAGGGACAATCAACTGGAAGCGGCAATGGAAGCGCTTCAAAAGTAGGAGGAGGAAAAATATGATTAACAAATTAGTGGAGAACATCAAAAAAACAAATGCACCAATCGTGGTGGGCTTAGACCCGATGTTAAATTATATTCCGGAGCATGTGCAGAAAAAGGCATTTGCCGAATACGGGGAAACTCTGGAGGGCGCAGCAGAGGCAATCTGGCAATTCAACAAAGAAATCGTAGATAAGACCTGCGATTTGATTCCGGCGGTAAAACCACAGATTGCCATGTATGAACAATTTGGAATCCCGGGGCTTGCGGCGTTCAAGAAAACGGTGGATTATTGTAAGGAAAAAGGACTGGTTGTCATCGGCGATATCAAGCGCGGAGATATTGGCTCTACTTCTGCAGCCTATGCAGTGGGACACGTAGGACGCGTGCAGGTGGGAAGCCACACATACACTCCTTTTGCTGAAGACTTTGTAACGGTAAATCCGTATCTGGGTTCTGACGGTGTCAATCCTTTCATCAAAGTTTGTAAAGAAGAAAAGAAAGGGATTTTTGTACTTGTAAAAACGTCGAATCCTTCCAGCGGAGAATTTCAGGATCAGCTCATAAACGGCAGGCCATTGTATGAATTGGTCGGCGAGAAAGTGGCCTTATGGGGCGAGGAACACATGGGCGACGAGTACAGCTATGTAGGGGCAGTAGTCGGAGCAACTTATCCGGAGATGGGAAAAGTGCTTCGCAAGATTATGCCAAAGTCCTACATCTTAGTGCCGGGATACGGGGCACAGGGTGGAAAAGGAAAAGACCTTATCCATTTCTTTAATGAAGACGGACTGGGTGCAATCGTAAATTCTTCCCGTGGAATCATTGCAGCATACAAGCAGGAAAACTATGCAAAATTTGGAGCGGAACATTTTGGAGATGCATCCAGAGCGGCCGTGGAGGATATGATAAAAGATATCAAAGAAGCTTTAGAAAATCGCTAAGGAGAATACAGATATGGCAGACAGGAAAAAAGAGACGGCAGTCGTTGTCTCGCAAGAGGAGCTTGCAGACGGGATTTTCAGTATGTGGATTCAAACGGAGGCTGCAAAAGATGCAAAGCCGGGACAATTCCTTTCCGTGTATACCGAGGACGGGACAAAGCTGCTTCCAAGACCCATCAGTATTTGTGAAATTGACAGGGAGATGGGAAGAATTCGCATCGTTTATCGCGTGACCGGAACAGATACCGGTACGGAGCAGTTTTCCAAAAAGAAAGCGGGAGATACGATACCGGTAATCGGACCTTTGGGAAACGGATTTCCACTGGAGAGAGCCGAAGGGAGAAAGGCGTTTTTGATTGGCGGCGGTATCGGGGTACCGCCCATTCTGGAACTGGCGAAACAACTTCCTTGTGAAAAACAGATTATAGTGGGGTATCGGGACAGCCGGACGTTTCTTCGTGAGCAGTTCGAAAAGAATGGTACGGTTTATATCTCCACGGAAGACGGAAGCGTGGGAACACGCGGAAATGTCATGAATGCCATTGCGGAAAACGGGCTGAGTGCAGATATCATTTTTGCCTGTGGTCCGACGCCGATGCTTCGCGCAATAAAGGCGTACGCGGCGGAGCAGAACGTGGAATGCTATCTTTCTCTGGAGGAGCGAATGGCATGCGGAATCGGAGCATGTCTTGCGTGTGTGTGTAAATCGAAGGAAAAAGACCATCACACGAATGTGAATAATAAACGCATCTGCAAGGATGGTCCGGTATTCTTGTCTACGGAGGTGGAAATCGGATGAACATGAGTGTAAATATTGCAGGAGTGGAGTGGAAGAATCCGGTGACGGTTGCCTCCGGCACGTTCGGCTCCGGGGCAGAATTTGATGCGTTTGTAGACTTAAACCGCTTAGGCGCAGTAACGACAAAAGGAGTTGCAAATATTCCGTGGGCGGGAAATCCTACGCCAAGAGTGGCGGAAACCTGCGGCGGCATGATGAACGCGGTGGGACTTCAGAATCCGGGGATAGACTTGTTCTGCAAAAGAGATATCCCGTTTCTGAGACAATATGATACAAAGATTATTGTGAACGTATGCGGGAAATCTACGGAAGATTATTGTGAAGTAGTAGAGCGTCTTGCCGATGAAGACATTGATATGATGGAGATTAATATCTCCTGCCCGAATGTAAAAGAAGGCGGGATTGCCTTTGGGCAGAATCCGAAAGCAGCAGAGGAGATTACAAAGGCGGTGAAAAAGTATGCAAAGCAGCCGGTCATCATGAAGCTGAGTCCAAATGTCACCGATATTGGCGAGATGGCAAAGGCTGTGGAAGCAGGCGGCGCAGATGCCATTTCTCTGATTAATACCATTACGGGAATGAAGATTGATATTCACCGGAGACAGTTCGTGCTCGCAAATAGGACAGGCGGCGTGTCCGGTCCTGCGATTCATCCGATTGCAGTCCGAATGGTCTATCAGGCGGCAAATGCCGTTCAGGTGCCGATTATCGGTATGGGTGGTATTTCCTGCGCAGAGGATGCCATCGAGATGATTCTTGCCGGGGCGAGTGCGATTTCTGTAGGTACCGCCAATTTTCACAATCCGGCGGTGACGATGGAGATTGTGGACGGAATTGCAGAGTATATGGAGAAATATGGGTTTCAGACAGTGAAAGAAATGGTGGGACTGGTGAAATAGAGTGGTATAAAAAACGAGACTGTCGCAATAGCGAAAATGAACGGTCTCCCTGAGCCTGAGGCAGTCGGCACACGCCGCTACCAAGGGCTTTTTTCTTTATCTGCAATCTTCTTGTATTTTCTTGCACTCTGTTTTTTGAAAAAGCATCTATCAAAAAGTTGTCTGAGCAACCTCAGATTTTCAGATAAACCGTA
>ONED01000077.1 GCA_900316755.1 uncultured Eubacteriales bacterium | reverse complement strand
AATAGCGTAAAGTTATTTTCGGAAAATTAGATAAACAAAAGAAGAAAGCACCACTTTGTGATAAGATTGGTTTGAACAAAAACTAAATCAAAACAAAGGAAGGTGCTTTCTATGTATCAAAGTATACTACAGTTTATCGAAAAAGACATCATTGAAGTTGAAAAAATTATGGGGAAAATTCTCACCGGCGAAAAGGATGCGGATGACCTATCGCAGGAAGTGGTTACAAGGCTGAATTCTCTGGCGTGCAGATGGATAAGCGAGATGTACGAAAAGTTGGACGATACTATTCGCGAAAGCGTTGCCAGAAAGAAAAAGTGGAACATTGAGCAACGCAATGAGCCGAAGGAATTACTAGACATTGCTGGAACGTTGCGTTTCACAAGAACCGGATATGAAGACAAACGAACCGGTAAATATATCTATCTTCTGGACAGGATATTGGGTATTGAAGGACATCAAAGGATTACCTTAGGTGCAGCTGCGAAAATACTGGAGGAAACCGTTCTGACCAGTTATGAAAAAGGTGGAAAGGCAGCAAGTCCTACAGATGTAGCCAGTAAGCAAGCGGTCAAGGAATTGGTTCATGGAACAATTATAGACTTCCCAGAGCCGGAAGCAGAGGAAAAGAAGAAATTGAGATACCTTCATATCGTGGCAGATGAAGATCACGTATCGGCACAGTTTTGGAATGTAAAGGGTGATTTGCAAAGAAATGAAAAAGGCAATAAGATAAATACTATTATTTCAAAAGTAATTGTGGTGTATGAAGATTTAATAAATGAATCCGGAGAACAGTCAAAAAATCCACGATACAGGCTTGTGGGCAAGAAAACATTTAGCGGCGTGCATAAAGGCGAAGCAGAGAATTATCGGTTTTGGGAAAAGGTAAGGGATTATATCGAGAAGACTTATGACATGGATGTTTTGGAGAAAGTATATATAGCCGGCGATGGCGGAGCTTGGATAAAAGCAGGTACAGAAATCATTGAAAACAGCCGATTTGTTTTAGATAAGTTTCACATGATGAAATATATCAACACTTCAGTAGCACATCTTCTAGATAGTGCAGATGATGTAAAAAGTGAGATATGGGAATGTGTGAATGGTGCTGACAGGAAAGGGTTAAAAGAGGTATATCAGAGGATTCTGGATGTTACAGAGCCTGGAAATAAGTACAGGGAAGTGGAAAGTGCACTTGGATATCTGTTGAATCATTGGTCTGGTATTAAGATAAGGGTTGAGGAACCGGGCGGATGTTGGAAATGTTGTGCCGAAGGTCAGGTGAGTCATATACTCAGTGCACGGATGAGCAGTCGTCCTATGGGTTGGAGTGAATGGGGATGCCATCAAATGTCACAACTAAGAGCATACCATGAAAATGGCGGGAAGATAATAGACTTGCTCAGATATCAGAAGGAGAAGAAGGTGCAGGAGCAACATCGTCAGGAACAGGAGGAATTAATCCAAGAATTACGAAGAAAACAATCCGGCTGGGATTATGCGGAACAGACACGAGCTGTCATCCCAGGCTTGGAACAACACAGCCTAAAGTGGTTGAAGGCGTTAATTGAGGAGGGACTTGGCGCTTTTGACAAAAGTATATTATACTCAAGGGGACTTATCTGAAATCAATTTATCACAGGTGGATTCTAACCTTTTGTTCCCGAAAGTAAATTAACGCTATCATAATTGTGGGGAAAGTTGACAGCGCTCCCAAAAACTTGTAGTATAGAGTCAGATAAAAATACAGTAGCTGTATGCAGGAGGAAATTATGCTGGAACATTGGAAAAATGATGATTACACGATGGAAAGAGAAAAGGTACTTCCGATGTCGATAAAAGATTTTGGGGAGGTAGACGATGCAAAGGAACTTTTAAGCGCAAAGCCTTCCTGTGTTTCTTTTCAGACGACCCATATTGCAAAATTTCAAAAGAAGGGAGCCTATGTTGTACTTGATTTTGGAAAAGAACTGTGTGGAAGCCTTCGCTTCATTACACGTGCTGTGGCAAGCGGTACAGCGACGTTTCGCATTACACTCGGAGAATCTCTTTCGGAGGCTTGTTCTTCTATTGGAGAGAAGAATGCAACAAATGACCATTCTCCCCGTGATTTTGAGGTGATGATTTCCAATATGTCGGATTTGACCTACGGGCTCAGTGGGTTTCGTTTCGCCCGGATTGAGCTGTTATCGGAAGGAAGCGTTCTGGTAAAAAATATTTATGCGGTCAGCATGTTGCCGAAATTTGAAAAGGAGGGTTACATTACGACCAGTGATCCGGAACTGAATCAAATCATCGAAACGGCGGCTTACACATTGAAGCTGAATTTCCAAAACGGCTATATATGGGATGGGATTAAGCGTGACCGTCTGGTATGGAGCGGAGATTTGAATCAGGAAATTATTACGTCTGTGTATCTTTTCGGAGACAATCAGAACATCACGAACTCTCTTTCGTTCTTGAAAGAGGAGACGCCGGAAACGGACTGGATTAACACCATTCCTACATATTCTGCATGGTGGATTATCAATCTTTGTGATTACTGCAGGTTGACAGGAAACGGAGAGTATTTTGCAGCGAACAAGGATTATGCAAAAACGATTTTAAAGAGAATCAATCAGTGTATTGCAGAAGACGGAACGATTGATTTTCAATTGCCACCGGGTGCCATGAGCTTCTATCTGGACTGGCCGACTTATGGGACACCGGACGCAGTGATAGGTACGGCGGCGATTCTGATGGTGGCAGCAAAGAAATTTTTTGCGATGGAGGAAGACGCAGAGAGTCGGGAGATTATCCGGAAACTTGCAGGTTATCTTGAGAAACCCTGTGAGTATAAGCAGACGCGTGCGTTCCAGATTTTGGCGGGAAGAGATGCGGATGGAGAAAGCGAGTTCTTTGAAAAGGGTGGAGCGGACGGATTTTCCACGTTTATGTCATATTATATATTGACAGCAGATGCGAAGGCAGACGGGGAGAAGATTCTTCCCATTATAAAAGAGTATTTTGGAGCCATGCTTTCCCGCGGGGCGACCACATTCTGGGAGGATTTCCATATGGACTGGCTGGAAGGAAGCAGCCGGATTGATGAACTTCCAAAAGCAGGAGAAAAGGATATTCACGGAGATTATGGCGCATTCTGTTATAAAGGATTCCGACATTCTCTCTGCCATGGCTGGGCTTCCGGAGTGCTCGGATTTATCATCGAGTATATGCTTGGCTTAAAATTAGAAAATGGTGGGGAAACTTATGAAGTAGAGCCTCATACTATGGGTGTTCAAGAGATTTATGCAAAACTTCCGGTGAAAGATGGTTGGCTTGAAATTGAGGTCTTGGATGGCAAGGCTCGTGTAGCATTTGTAAAATAAGGGTAGAAAGAAGTGATAAGATGAGTATGGAATATCATGTAACCGATGCGATAGCGCAGATGAAAAAACGGGAAGAACCCGGATTGAATTACATTTATGCCAAAACGTATAATTATGTTTACCTGCGTGCAAAGAACATTCTGAAGCGGGAAAACGACATTCAACAGTTGATGCGGGATGTATATCTGAAAATGTTAGAATCGGCTGTTGAGATTGAGACTGAAAATTTATATGAATGGCTGGGAAAGACGGTTTATACCATGGGTTGCAGCTTCTATCGGAAAAAGAAAGCCAGAGAGGCTGTCTGTCTGGAGTTGGAAAGGAATGAGTTGACGCCACATAAGCTGATGAATCCGAAAGATACGATTGTGGTAATGGAAGATAGTCTGGAGCAGCTCCCAGACTTGTATCAGGCGACATTTTATGCATTTTACTATGATTATATGTCGGTGGAAGAGATCGCGAAGGTCATGGACTGCGCGGAGGGGATTATTCTAAATCGTCTGAATTATACCAGAAAGTTTATGATAAGGGCTCTTGAGGATTATCAGGAGGAAAAGAAGATTAAGGTTTCTTTTTCTGTTGGAGCAGTTTGTGCAGCTCTTCGCAAGTGGTCTGTGGATCATTGCCTTGGAATTACGGTTGCGCAGTCGGTGTATGCAGAAATCTGTAAGGAAGCCAAATTGACACCGTCTTCGATTTATCTGGAAGGAAAAGATTTTGCAGGGGTCAATCATACCGTTGTGTATCACAAACCAGAAGATTTTGAACCGATTGAGGAACAACTGGCGCTGTACGGAAAAAAATCGGGGATAGATAAGAAGGTGCTGGCAATTTTAGCCGGAGTTGTTTTGCTTGTAGCGATCGTGATTGCTGCAGTTGTTCTGTTTGGAAAGTCCGGAGACGATGCAAAAGAAGCGAATCCGGGAACAAATCAGTCGGAAGATGTGCAGATGGATGACAAGGCGGATGCCGGGCAGGCAGACGACGGACAAGCTGAGGATGGACAAAGTGGGGAAGCACAACCTTCCGATACACCATCCGATGTAAATTCTGATGAACCGGAATACATTTTCCCGGAAAGTGCAACGAGAAATCTGACGAGAGAAGAAGTGCAGGGACACACGAAGAAAGAACTGCGTCTGGGGCGAAACGAGATTTTTGCAAGACATGGCATGATTTTTGGTGTGGAGGATTTGGATGCGTATTTTGCATCAAAGTCATGGTATCAGGCGACGATACCTGCATCGGAGTTTTACGATAGGGTGGAAATGAGCTTGATTGAAGAACAGAATATTGAACTGATTCAGGAAATAGAATCACAGATGTAGAATGAAGAGTGGGTCTGTGGCAAAAAAAGGATTTTGCCGCAGACCTTTTCACATATGAAGTCTTAAAATAATCAGAAAAAATAAAAGGTTGAATTTCAAAGTAAATGCAACCTTTTCAAAGTAAATGCAGATAAAACAGTCTTATTTTTGAAAAAATATAAAATGAGGCTGTTTTTTCTTG
>ONED01000012.1 GCA_900316755.1 uncultured Eubacteriales bacterium | reverse complement strand
TTATCTGAAAATCTGAGGTTGCTCAGACAACTTTTTGATAGATGCTTTTTCAAAAAACAGAGTGCAAGAAAATACAAGAAGATTGCAGATAAAAGAAAAAGCCCTTGGCAGCGGCGTGTGTGCCGATTGCCTCAGGCTCAGTGGAACCAATTTCACTACCAGCGACAGCCCCTTTATTCTTCAAATCCCACAACCAGATAAAATCCTCGCTCCGTCTCGCGAATCTCACGAATGACTCCTGTCTGGGATTTGATTCTCTGATTACTTCGATAGATACCGGACATAGCTACCGAAGGCTCCACAAGGTAACTGTATAGACTTCCGTTGACCCTCTCCGTCACCTTAACTTCCTGCCCTTCCGTTACAAGTCCTTTTCGCTCCATCTTAAATAATTCTTCTCGCATATCCTTACTTCCTTCGTTCCTGTTTCTGACACAGTGTCTCTGCCCGCGAAAGTGCCTGCTGAATGTTTGCACAGAAATTTTCTTCCCCGACTTTTTCCACAAAACCCGACTTTTCCATCATTTTACGCGGTTGTTCTGCCACATGGGATAAAAGCAATGTAATATGTTTCTTCTTACATTCTGCATAAACCTCTTCCAGCTTGCGGAATGCACTGATATCCATTGCCGGTACACTTCTCATACGGAGAATCACTACCCTTGTATTTTTATCCACCGATACACGCATAAACTTCTCGGATGCCGCAAAAAACATCGGTCCTTCGATTTCATATACAAGCGTACCCTTTGGAACCACGGTAAACCCGTCCTGTGGTGTCTCCACGTACTCCCAGCTCTTTACATCCGCCACGTCTGACATTCTCTTCAGGAAGAGAATCGCCGCCAGAACCAGACCAATCTCAATGGCTACCACAAGGTCAAATACCACCGTCAGCACGAACGTAATGAGCAGCACAAAAATGTCGCTCTTAGGAGCCGTTTTTACCAGATGCACAACCTCTCTCCAGCCGCACATATTGTAAGCAACCATAAACAAAACAGCAGCAATCGTCGGCATGGGAATCAATGCTGCATACGGCATCAGTACCACCAGAACCAGTAATAATACCACTGCATGTACCATTCCCGCCACCGGCGTGCGCCCACCATTTTTCACATTAGCCGCAGTTCTTGCGATTGCCCCCGTCGCCGGAATACCTCCGAAAAGACCGGAAGCAATATTCCCCGCGCCCTGTGCAATCAGCTCCGTGTTCGGGTCATGCTGGTCACCCACCATTCCGTCGGATACCACGCAGGACAGCAACGACTCAATCGCAGCTAAGATCGCAATGGTAAATGCGTCCGGAAGCACCTCTTTTACCAGCGGCAGACCAATCTGCGGAAGCGCCGGTGTGGGAAGCTTGTTCGAAATCTCATAAAGACTTCCGATTGTATTTACTTCCAGCTTCAATCCTTTTACTAAAACAATGGTTACGATGACTGCAATCAATGACGGCGGAATCTTCGCATTGATTTTGGGCCATACAATCAAAATTGCCAGCGCCACCAAGCCTACCAGAAGCGCCGTCACATTGATTGTCCCTATCGTTTCTGCACACTCTTTTAACTTCTCCATCGTTTCGATGGGAGCATGGGTGAATGTAAGTCCCAGAAAATCTTTCACCTGTCCAATCACGATGGTCACGGCAATTCCACTGGTAAATCCGGTTACGATGGTATAGGGAATAAATTTAATCAGTGCTCCAAATTTAAACACTCCCATCAGAATCAAAATCAAACCCGCAAGTATGGTTGCGGTAATCAATCCATTCATACCTTTTGTGGCAACAATTCCAGCCACAATCGTTGCAAACGCCGCAGTCGGTCCCGAAATCTGCACACTGCTTCCCCCAAGCAGTGCAATCACAAATCCGGCAACAATCGCTGTGTAAATCCCCTGCTCCGGACTCACTCCCGACGCAAGAGCCAGTGCGATGGATAACGGCAGCGCGATAATTGCGACAATCACCCCCGCAACGACGTCCTTTCCAAACTGCTCCTTGGAATAACCTCTCATCATTTGAAATAATTTTGGCATTTTTCTCTCATCCTTATCCTATCACTTTAAAATTGTTCTGCAAATTCGGGATATCCGACTCCCGGCAACTCAATGGAGTTTGTAGCTCCTCTTTGCATTGCTTCTGATTTCACAGCGGTATAAAATTCAGCATATGTAGCAAACATATACGGATTCACATAAAAGAACCCGACAATTCCCATGGTGCAGCCGCTCAGAATCTGCCATCCGAGGAAGGACAAATCCAGCACAAAGGCTTCCCATTTATGTCCGTCCATCATCTGCCTGCTGATTTCAAATGCACGTTCCTTCGAAATTCTTGGATTCTCTGCCAGAATATAGGAGATCATCCGATATTCATAGGCTTTCACAATCCCCGGTATAATAAATAGGAGCGTCCATCCTACCAGATATAAATCTCTCAGGAACAGAATCTTTACACAATTCATATAGTTTCCGTTGCTGAATCCGAAAAGCACCTGAGATACTTTTGTCTTATGCTCACGGTTTTCCAAGAAATAGCGATTTCCGCCAAGCTCAATCACATTTATCAAAAATGCAGAAACAGCAATGCCGATGGCAAGTCCTATCAGACATGCAATGATGATTACCGGCAGAAACAGCGCAACATATTTCACGATTTGGGCATTATAATATCCTCCCATTCCCTGACCGATACTGTCATTGTAATTGAGATCTGTATTCCAGTTCTTCCTGAAGGTGACTCCCGCACCCCCTCCTACCAGCAATGTCAGGATAAAACTGACTGCCACACAAGACCAGTAGTTCCGTTTAAATGCTGTCTTTCCGTTTTCTTTTAGAAGTTTTCTTGTCCACATAATCTTTTCCTCCTTGTTTTTTCGCCTTGTATCCGGCTAAATATTCTATCTCAATCGGATCAATGGGATCCAATGGATTTTCCAGTAATGATTTTCTCTTTCGTACACGTTTTTTTATCAATGCTCCTGTTTTATTGTAAATCCAGAAAGAGTACACCAGAATCCGGTTCGCCTTTCCCAGCCGCTCCTTTAACGTCCGGTTATAAAGCATGCCTCCCACTTCTGATATGGCTTTTTTTCGTATCAATGAAATCAATTCTGTCTCGCAGCTTACCGGTTCAGGTAATTCTGTATAAGCCATACCTGCACTGGTCACATTATGTGCGTCACTTCCTCCGACTCCGACCTTGTCATATTTCGCAGCCAGCTTTGCAGCCTTCTCGTTGGACGAGAGCGATTCACATGCGTTAAACACTTCTACAAAATCAAAACGCTTCATAATCTCCGGATTTTTGTAATACCGTTTGGTATTTGTAAAACTCATATAGGCTGCGCCACAGGGATGTGCCGGTCCTAAGACACCGCCGTTTCGGTGTACAAAATCAATCAGAACCGAAACCGGAAGTCCTTTCACCTCTAACAGTCTTTTCTTTACCCCTTCCGGCATGATAACAATGATATGTCCTGCGTCACAGGTATCATATTCAATCCCTTTCAGCACGACAAATTCATCTTCTTTTTTGCCCTGCATCGTACGCTTCCAATATCGGTATCCATTATAGGTATCGTGGTCTGTAATCAACATTCCGCCAAACCCATTTGCTTTTAAAACCGTGATATATTCTGCTAAAGTGATCTTGCTGTCCGGCGACCCTTCTTTTACATGACAGTGCATATCTATCTTCATAAAAACGGCCTCCTTCCGATGCTCTATTCTTTTCCGTCAAAACAATACGTACAGAGCTTGCACGGTTCGATTCCAATGGAAGCAATCAAATCATCCAGTCTGTGATACCGGAGGGTTGTAAAATTCTGTGCTTTCCGAATCTCCTCCAGCATATATTCATACCGTTCACTGTTCGGGTCTGCATATTCCTCCAGTGTCTTCTCTGCGTTCTCCCCTTCTTTTTCCAGAATCACGCGGCGTGTAATCAAATCCAGTTCTGACTTGGAACGAGAAAAATTCAGATACTTACATCCATACAAAAGCGGCGGGCACGCCGGTCGCACATGAACCTCCTTTGCTCCGCTTCGATATAAGAACTCTGTCGTCTCACGGAGCTGTGTTCCCCTCACGATGGAATCATCGATTAAAAGCAGGCTCTTATCCTTAATCAGGGACGGTACCGGAATCAGTTTCATCCTTGCAACCAACTCTCTCTGGGTCTGATTGGTCGGCATAAATGACCTGGACCATGTGGGAGTATACTTAATAAACGGTCTTACATACGGAGAACCGGATTCATTTGCATACCCTATGGCATGTGCAAGCCCGGAATCCGGCACGCCTGCAACCACATCCAAATTCACAGAACCTTTATCTCTCTTTGCCAACATAGACCCGCATTTATAGCGCATTTCTTCTACGTTCACACCTTCGTAGGAAGCAGTCGGATATCCGTAATACACCCACAGGAAGGAACAGATCTTCATATTCTTTCCGGCTTCTGATACCGTCTCTGCGCTCTCCGGTGTAATATATACGATTTCTGCCGGTCCAAGCTCTTTATAGTCCTGATATCCCAGACTCTGATAAGCAAAGTTCTCAAATGCAACCGCATATGCGTCCTCTTTTTTTCCAATGACAACCGGAGTCCTTCCGTAACGGTCTCTTGCAGCATAAATCCCCTTATCTGTCATAATCAGCATAGACATGGAGCCGTCCAGAATCTCCTGCACATACTGGATCCCCTCCACGATAGATTCCTTTTTACATATCAAAGAAGCAATCAGTTCCGTAGCATTAATCTGACCACCACTCATCTCCTGAAAATGAGTATGCCCATTTTCATATACAATCTTAAGCAGGGCCCGCAGGTTGTTGATTTTTCCAACAGTCGTAATTGCAAAGCTTCCAAAATGGGACTGAATCAAAAGCGGCTGCGGCTCGTAGTCGGAAATGCAGCCGATTCCGATATTTCCCTCCATCTCATTGACGTCACGCTCAAATTTTGTACGAAACGGAGAATTCTCAATATTATGAATTGCACGGGAAAAACCCTGTTTTCCATACACCGCCATCCCACCGCGTCTCGTTCCCAGATGGGAGTGATAATCCACGCCATAGAACAAATCCCAAACACAGTTTTTTTTCGAAGCAACACCAAAAAATCCACCCATAGCTGTCTCCTTCTTTCTATTTCAAACTCTGATTTTCTCATTTATCAGTGATAGTCTAGCACGATTTTTTATAGAACGCAAACAAAATCTATTTTTGAATATTGTAAGGTTTCCAAAAATTTAATATAATAATACTTACAAACATAGAATTTACAAAAGAAAGTTGGTGGACAGTTGAAGCTTACGCAAAATCATACTTACAAAGTAGCACTTGAGATTACCGGATATGATGGGATGGAATGGCCTTTTTTTGCATCCAAAATCGTAGAGTGCAATAATCTGGAATTGCTGCATTCCATACTGACCTGCGGTATGCCGAACCAGTTCCTCTCTCCATGGCATCATGAAAAACGAACACAGGAGTTTATTTCCAAAGTATCCATGGTTGAAACGAATTTGGAGACAAGCGGTGGTTATCTTATCAAATCCCCCGCTACCGAATACCTGGATGCCAGTGAAAAAAGTGTAAATTCTTACTATCTTGGATTGATTTTTACAAAATTATTCAGCATGAAGGAATTTCACATTGACTATTTCCTGCATACTACCATCTTTGAACAGGTATACGGGAAGGATGCGATGACCTGCAACGGACGGAAAAAACCTTCCTTCGTGGGTTACCAGAAAAGCACAAAGACATGGAGTATCTGGGAATCTACCGGAAAACGTGACCATGCTCCGAAAGCATTGGACGATGCCTACAATCAGGTACTGGCGATTAAGAATGTCAACGGGCATGCCCCGTCTCTTGCTATGGCGTGTATGACCTATTTTGATACCAAACATGGGGAGCTGCAGGGAATTCTCCGGAATGCACAGACAGGGAAGAAAGCAGACATGGTCTTTGAACGGGAACAATTCCTGACATTATATTACCGCCATATCTGTGAGATTTTTGATGAATCCCTCCGCCGCAAACCTTTTGACAGCGTCATCGATTACATCGAGGGGTATCTGGAAATCGAACTGGAGCTTTTTGGTCTGAATATTGAAAATACCGATAAAGACGAGTATTTAAGAAAACGTCGTATCAAGCTTGGCGTTCCGAAGGATATCCTCGGTTACTTCCAATACAATCACGGACGCTATGCCGAAAGTACCTCTATCAGTGCCATCGTGGATGATTTAAACCTGCCGGCAACAGATATGCAGGACGACAATTTTTTCATGGGACGGGACGGTATTTATTTCCGTATTATATAGAATTTGTCTAAAAAACCAATTATTTTCAAAACATTATTGGCAACATTTTCAGAAACAAATATGCTATAATACCCGACGTAGTATTAATGTATTCACATAAAACGTTAATTTAGGAGGTAATTTATCGTGGCTACAAAAAAATCGGTAAACAGTACAAAGAATAAAGTAGATACTACGAAAGCAAAGGAATCTGTAAAGAAAGCTGTCGCTGACGTAAAGGAAGTTGCTGAAGCTGCTATCGACAAAGCTGCCGCTGAAGTAAAGGTTGTAGCGAAGGATGTTGCAAAAGATGCTAAGAAAACAGCAAGCGACGTCGCTGACAAGGTTGCAGTTGAGACAAAGGAAGTTGTGAAAAAAGTAAAAACAGCAGCTCCGAAAAAAGAGATTAAGACTACTTTATGTGTACAGTACTTCGGAAAAGAAGTAGCAGAAAAAGACATGATTGCTTCTGTCAAAAAAGCATGGACAAAAGCAGGAAACAAGGTTGCCGACATCAAGACGATTGACTTATATGTAAAACCTGAAGAAATGGCCGTTTATTATGTAATTAACGGTTCCGAATCCGGAAAGGTTGAGTTATAATTTTTGAACCTTTTCGCAATATCAAAGAAGTGAAAGAAAAGCACGGTTTGGGAGTTTCCCTTTCCGTGCTTTTCTTGTGTTATTCTATTCGCTGCCACCCCAGAAATCCACCGGTTCATAATCCTGCAGTTTTGCAAGAAATCCCCTTTGGTGCAGTTCTTCCTGAATCTGATTAAGCGTCTGTTCATCCTCAGCCGTAATCGTATGGTAGTGGTATCCGGAAGTCAGATTTTTAAGCTGTGTCGACTTTCCGCTAGAAATATCCTCCATGTACTTTTGAACATCTTTGCGGGATTTGATATTCATGCCTGCTTTAATCACGCCATATACCTTGTGGAACACGAATACATCTTCCACTTTGCCGCCATGGTCTACAAACAGGTTCAATTCCTCTTCCACCTGCTCATCTGTATGAATCACTTTAAACACCCGGCTTGCCGTCTTTTCCTCCCGAATCATGTAACCGCGGTTGGTAGAAAGAATTTCTGCTCCATTTGCACGAATCAGTGCCATATCCTGCACGATTACCTGTCTGCTGACCTGAAGCCTCTTTGCAAGTTCTGTGCCTGCAACCGGTTCTTTCCTATTTTTCAATATTTTTAAAATCTGTTCTCTTCTTTCCTGTCCGCCCATCGTCCTCTTTCCTTCATTCCCTTTCTAAACTGCATGAAGATTTTTCAGGGAGATATCCATAATCGGAGCGGAATGCGTCAGTGCACCACTGGAGATATAATCCACACCAAGGTCAGTTAGTTTCGCAATATTTTCTTTTGTCACATTCCCTGAAACCTCTATTTCTGCCCTTCCTGCTATCCATTCGATTGCTTCCCTCATCTGTTCATGATTCATATTGTCCAGCATAACGATGTCAGCTCCTGCTTCCACCGCTTCTTTCACCATATCGAACGTTTCTACTTCTACCTCAATCTTGCGTACAAACGGGGCATATTCCTTGGCCATCTCCACCGCTTTTTTTACACTTCCTGCCGCCCCAATGTGATTGTCCTTCAAAAGCACTCCGTCTGAAAGATTGTATCTGTGGTTATTGCCGCCGCCAATTCGAACGGAATATTTCTCAAAAATGCGGTTGTTTGGCGTTGTCTTTCTGGTATCCAAAAGCTTCGTTTGGGTTCCCTCAAGAAGAGACGCAACGGAGTGGGTGTAGGTTGCAATCCCGCTCATTCTCTGCAGATAGTTGAGTGCCGTTCTCTCCCCGCAAAGCAGGACACGGATATCCCCACGAATTTTTCCCATCAACTGCCCACTCTTCACTTTCTCTCCGTCTTCCACAAAGAATTCTGCCTTTGTATTCTCATCCAAAAGAGTAAACACCCGTTCAAACACCTGAAGACCGCAAATAATTCCATCCTGTTTACATATCAAATCCACTTCCCCCATCTGTGGTTTTTTCATGACACAGTTAGCTGACACATCCTCGCTGGTAATGTCCTCCTGCAAAGCACTGAGGATAAGTGGTTCTACATTTAATTTTAAAGTCACTGGATCGTACATCGTTTATTCTCCTTTTTCTGCTCTTTTGATTGCTTCTTTCACAAAGTTCTGATTTTCTTCTTTTTGTTTTTCTATATCCTGATAAGCATTTAAATCCACAAGCGCCAAAACAGCTTTCCTATGTTTGTCATTTGCTTCTGCTGTATGGCCTTTGCTGTTCTCCTCGTAACGCGCCGTCATATCTTTCGCTGCACGCTTTGCAAACACCAGACTCTCCAGCAGAGAATTGCTTGCCAGACGGTTCTTTCCGTGTACACCGTTGCAAGCCGTCTCTCCCACCGCATATAGCTGTTCCATGGAAGTCTTACTCTCATAATTTACTTTCACACCGCCCATGAAATAGTGTTGCGCAGGCACCACCGGAATGCACTCTTTTGTTACATCATACCCCATTTCCCTGCAATGTTCAACAATGTTTGGAAAGTGCTTCCGAAGCTCCTCTTCCGGAATCGTCCTTAAATCCTCCCAAACAAACTCTGTCTGGTCCTTTTCCATCTGTTTCTGAATTTCCTTTGTTAAGAGATCCCTTGGCAGTAATTCATTGACAAACCGGTTTCCGTTTTTGTCCCGAAGAACCGCTCCCTCCCCTCGAACAGATTCAGAAATCAAAAAACTCCTATCTTCTTTCGTATACAATGTGGTGGGATGAATCTGCACATAATGGATATCCTTAAGCTCCACGCCGTGCCGAATGGCGATTGCCAGTGCATCTCCCGTCAAATGCCGGAAATTGGTGGAGTGCTTATATAGCCCACCGATTCCTCCGGTTGCCATCACCGTGTAGTCTGCCTCCACAACCTCCAATGCGCCATCTGCCATTTGAATCACGGCTCCGTAGCAGACATTGTCTTCTGCCACAATATCAATCAGGGTCGTATATTCCAAAAGTGTAATATTGGACCGTTTTCTCATTTCTGCAAGCAATGTACTTGTAATCTCTTTTCCCGTCACGTCTTCATGATAAATAATCCTTTTCTGCGAATGTGCACCCTCTCTGGTAAATGCCAGTTCTCCATTTTCTTCTCGCTGAAAATCGGCGCCATATGTAATCAAATCTTCTACCACATCCTGAGAGGAACGAATCATGATTTCTACGGATGTCTTATCATTTTCATAATGTCCTGCCTTCAGCGTATCTTCAAAGAAACTTTCATAATCCGCTTCTTCCTTCAAAAGACACATCCCGCCCTGCGCAAGAAAGGAATCGTTGCTCTCTGCGTCAGATTTTGTAATCATCGTAACCCTTTTTCCCTTAGGAAGATGAAGTGCACAGTACAGACCGGCGCACCCGCTTCCGGCTATCAATATATCTGTTTTCATAACTTCTCACTTCCCTATTTCGCAAGCTCCAGCATCCGGTTTAGCGGAACCAGCGCTCTTTCTCTGAGCTTATCCGTAACTGTTACCTGATTTGTCTCATTTTTCAAAACGTCCAACACTTTTTCCAATGTAACAAGCTTCATATCCCGGCAGGTTTGATTCTCCGTCAGCGTATAAAATTTCTTTCCGGGATTTCGTTTTTTTAATTCATGAAAGACTCCGGTTTCGGTTCCGATAATGAATTCCTCTCCCGCATCCTTCGTGGCAAACTCAATGATTCCCGATGTACTTCCGATGTAATCTGCCTCCGCAAGTACCTCTTTGGTACACTCGGGATGCACTAAAAATTTTGCCTTGGGATGCCTTTTCTTTGCCTCCAATACACTCTTCCGCGTCATTGCTGCATGAATCGGACAATATCCGTCATTCAAAATAATATTTTTTTCCGGCACCTGCTCTGCCACATATCTTCCCAGATTTCCATCCGGAATAAAGTAAATATTTTGATTGGGGAGATTTTTTACGATTTTGACTGCGTTTGCAGACGTCACACATACATCTGAGTACGTTTTCATCTCAGCAGTGGAGTTGATATAACATACCACTGCCAAATCCTCATATTTCTCACGCATTTTGGCAATCTTCTCTAAATCTGCCATATGTGCCATGGCACAGTCTGCCTGTGCATCCGGCATCAGCACCTTTTTCCCCGGATTTAAAATTGCCGCACTCTCACCCATAAAAGAAACACCGCAAAAAACGATGATATCTGCATCTGTTCCTTTTGCCACCTTACTTAAATAATACGAATCCCCAATATAGTCTGCCACTTCCTGCACTTCGTCTGCCACGTAATAATGTGCAAGGATAATCGCATTCTTGTCATCCTTAATCTGCTTAATTTGTTCTGTAATAGACATGATTCCCTCCGTCTTCCCTCCGTAACTTTTGATGACTTTTTCCATCTGTCGTATTATAGCACCTAACTTGTCATCTGACAAGACAGTTGTAAAATTTTCTGTAAAGCAATCCTGCGCATCCCCTCTCCTAATATACAAAAAGAGCCCGCAATGCGGACTCTTTTCACTATCATTCATTTGTTTCGTATCCTACGCCCTACTTCGAAGCGATAGCAGCCTGCGCCGCCGCCAACCTTGCGATTGGTACACGGAACGGTGAACATGATACATAATCTAAGCCAATCTTATGGCAGAACTCTACAGAGCTTGGATCTCCACCATGTTCTCCACAGATACCTACATGTAACTTCGGATTTACCGGTTTTCCAAGCTGAATTGCCATCTGCATCAGCTTGCCGACACCTTCCTGATCCAGTTTTGCAAACGGGTCGTTTTCAAAAATCTTCTTGTCATAGTAAGCATCTAAGAATTTTCCGGCATCATCACGTGAGAAACCGTATGTCATCTGCGTCAGGTCGTTCGTACCGAAGCAGAAGAAATCTGCTACGCCCGCAATCTTGTCCGCAGTCAAAGCTGCACGTGGAATCTCAATCATTGTACCAACTTCGTATTCTAACTTAGCACCTGCAGCAGCGATTTCTGCGTCAGCGGTCTCTACCACTACTTTTTTCACAAACGCAAGTTCCTTCACATCAGCCGCAAGCGGAATCATAATTTCCGGTTTTACATTCCAGTCAGCATGTGCTTTCTGCACATTAATTGCAGCACGGATAACTGCTTTTGTCTGCATCTTAGCAATCTCCGGATAGGTTACGGCAAGACGAAGTCCTCTGTGTCCCATCATCGGGTTAAACTCATGCAGAGAAGAAATCAATGCTTTGATATCCTCTACTGATTTGCTCTGTGCGTCAGCGAGCTTCTGAATATCAGCTTCCTCTGTCGGAACGAATTCATGGAGCGGCGGGTCAAGGAAACGAATCGTAACCGGATTTCCTTCCAGTGCTTCAAACAATCCTTCAAAATCGCCCTGCTGGTATGGAAGAATCTTATCCAATGCTGCTTCTCTTTCTTCTACTGTGTCCGCGCAAATCATTTCACGGAATGCAGCAATTCTGTCTTCCTCAAAGAACATATGCTCTGTACGACAAAGTCCGATACCTTCTGCGCCCAGTTCCCGTGCTTTTCTTGCATCTGCCGGGGTATCTGCATTTGTACGAACCTTTAAGGTACGATATTTATCAGCCCATGCCATGATTCTTCCGAATTCTCCGGCAATCGTAGCGTCAACCGTTGGAATGATTCCGTCATAGATATTTCCTGTCGTACCATCGATGGAAATCTCAGAACCTTCTGTAAACGTTTTCCCCGCTAATGTAAATTTCTTATTTTCTTCGTCCATTGCGATGTCACCGCATCCGGATACACAGCAGGTACCCATACCACGCGCTACTACTGCTGCGTGAGAGGTCATACCACCGCGAACAGTCAGGATACCCTGCGCTGCCTTCATACCTGTGATGTCTTCCGGCGAGGTCTCCAAACGAACCAGAACGACTTTTTCTCCTTTTTCTGCCCATGCAACTGCATCATCAGCAGAAAATACAATCTTACCGCAGGCAGCTCCCGGAGAAGCTCCAAGTCCTTTTCCTATCGGTGTAGCCGCCTTTAATGCTGCTGCATCGAACTGTGGATGTAATAATGTATCTAAGTTACGAGGATCAATCATAGCAACTGCTTCTTCTTCCGTTCTCATTCCCTCGTCAACCAAATCGCAGGCAATCTTTAAAGCTGCCTGAGCGGTTCTCTTACCATTTCTGGTCTGAAGCATAAATAATTTACGATCCTGAATTGTGAACTCCATATCCTGCATGTCTCTGTAATGGTTTTCCAAAATACTGCAGACATTTGTAAACTGCTCAAATACTTCCGGCATCACTTCTTTTAATGCAGCAATTGGCTGCGGTGTACGAACACCTGCAACTACGTCCTCGCCCTGTGCATTGATGAGGAATTCACCCATCAGCTTCTTCTCACCGGTTGCCGGGTCACGGGTAAATGCAACACCGGTACCGGACTCGTCAGACCAGTTACCAAATGCCATCTCCTGTACGTTAACGGCAGTTCCCCATGAATACGGGATATCGTTGTCACGACGATAAACGTTCGCACGCGGGTTGTCCCATGAACGAAATACCGCTTTTACGGCACCCATAAGCTGTTCCTTCGGGTCATCCGGGAAGTCCTGTCCGATTTTTGCCTTGTATTCTGCCTTGAACTGATTTGCCAGTTCTTTCAAATCTTCGGCTGTGAGGTCCACATCCTGCGTAACCCCTCTGTCTGCTTTCATCTTATCAATAAGCTCTTCGAAGTATTTCTTACCCACTTCCATAACGACGTCTGAATACATCTGAATAAATCTTCTGTAGCAGTCACGAGCCCATCTCTCATTGCCCGTCTTTTTCGCAACTACTTCTACCACTTCTTCGTTCAGACCAAGATTAAGAATTGTGTCCATCATACCCGGCATAGACGCTCTCGCACCTGAGCGTACGGATACCAATAATGGATTTTCCAAATCTCCGAATTTCTTTCCGGTAATCTCTTCCATCTTAACGACGGCCTCGTTAATCTGTGCCTGAATTTCGTCATTAATTTGACGACCATCCTCGTAGTACTGTGTACATGCCTCTGTAGAGATGGTGAATCCCTGCGGAACCGGAAGACCTAATTTCGTCATCTCAGCAAGGTTAGCACCCTTCCCTCCGAGAAGGTTTCTCATGCCTGCGTCACCTTCCGTAAACATATAAACCCATTTTGCCATTTTTGCGACCTCCTAAAATTGTTTATCTTATTAACCGTACTTTTATTCTATCTACTTTTTTAGCATTCGTCAAGGATTTTCCACAAATTGGGGACGTAGTAAACTTAAATTTTACTACGTCCCCAATTCACATTCATGGTATCCGTTTTTACCCTTCCAAAAAAGCCTTGTATCCGCGATATGCCTCGTATACATCAGCCTTGCTGGTCACTTCCCAGGGTGCGTGCATGTTTAATACTGCAACGCCGCTGTCAATGACATTCATTCCATAATTTGCTAAAATATAGGCAATCGTTCCGCCTCCCCCGGCATCAACCCGTCCAAGCTCTGCCGTCTGGAACGATACCTGATGCTTTTCAAGGATATGTCTTAAATATGCCACATATTCCGCATTGGCATCGTTCGAGCCACTCTTTCCACGACTGCCTGTATATTTGTTAAATACAATTCCGTGTCCAAAATAAGCTGCATTTTTCTTTTCAAAGACATTCTCATACATGGGGTCAAAAGCCGCACTGACATCTGAGGATAACATTTTCGAATTGGCAAGCGTCCTTCTCAGCTTCAGATCCGAATATTCGCCCATAGCATTCAGGATTTCTGCAACCGTATTTTCAAAAAACCGGGAATGCATTCCCGTCGCACCGACACTTCCGATTTCTTCTTTATCCACAAGAAGACAGCATGCTGTTTTCTTTAAGTTTTTCATTTCCAGCATAGCAAGCAATGACGTAAACGCACACACTCTGTCATCCTGCCCGTAGGCAAGAATCATACTTCTGTCAATCCCACAGTCGCGCGCCTTTCCCGCCGGGACGATTTCCAACTCTGCTGAAACGAAATCTTCTTCTACAATATTATATTTTTCTTTCAAAAGCTTTCGAACATTTGCTTTCACAGCTTCTTTTTCTTCTCCCAAAAGCGGTCTGTTTCCAACCAACAAATCTAATTTTTCACCCTCTACCACTTTTGATGCTTTCGCTTCCATTTGCTCCTGCGCTAAATGAATCAACAAGTCTGTAATCACAAACGCCGGCTCTTTCTCGTCTTCTCCAATCACAATTTCCACTTTTGTGCCATCACTCTTCACAACCACACCGTGAATAGCCAGCGGTAATGTAACCCACTGATACTTTTTCACCCCACCATAATAATGGGTGTCAAGATAGGACAGTTCTCCCGCTTCATAGAGTGGATTCTGCTTCACATCAATACGGGGAGAATCCACATGGGCACCGAGAATATTCATTCCATTTTCTATCGGTTCCTCTCCGATTTGAAATAATGCGATACTTTTTTCCATGCATACCCGGTATACAAAATCACCGGATTTTAAGCCTCTCCCGCTTTGAAGTACCTCATCTAAATCCTGATATCCTGCTTCCTTTGCCATCCTTACCGCTTCACGAATACATTCCCGCTCTGTTTTTCCGCAATCCAGGAATTCCTTATAGGACTCATTGAGCTTTTCTAATTCTCCAAGCTGTTCTTCGCTGTATGTTGTCCATAAATTTGCTCTTTCCATATCATTCTCCTTACAATTCTACCTTGTTTATTGGGGACGAGGCAAAATAGAATTTCACCGCGTCCCCAAATCATTAAAACATAAACTTTGTCTCAAAGTATGCTTTCAAATCTTCAATTTTGACTCTTTCCTGCTCCATCGTGTCACGATCACGGACAGTCACCGCTGCATCCTCTTCTGATTCAAAGTCATATGTAATGCAGAACGGAGTTCCGATTTCATCCTGACGGCGATACCGTTTTCCGATATTGCCACGATCGTCAAATTCGCAGTTGTAGTATTTTGATAACTCTGTAAATACTTTTTCTGCTCCCTCATTTAATTTCTTAGAAAGCGGAAGCACACCAATCTTAACCGGAGCCAGTGCCGGGTGGAAATGAAGCACCGTACGGACATCGCCGCCCTCTAATTCTTCCTCGTCATAAGCGCTGCAAAGGAATGCAAGCACCATACGGTCTGCACCCAGTGACGGCTCGATGACATACGGAATATATTTCTCTTTCTTTTCATCGTCGAAATAGGTCATATCCTGTTTGGACACTTCCTGATGCTGGGTCAAATCGTAGTCAGTTCGGTCTGCGATTCCCCACAGCTCGCCCCATCCGAACGGGAATAAGAATTCCACATCCGTCGTCGCCTTACTGTAGAAGCAAAGTTCCTCCGGAGAGTGGTCTCTCGCCTTGATTTCCTCTTCCTTGATGCCCAGTGATTTCAGCCAGTTCAGGCAGAACTCTTTCCAATATGCAAACCATTCTAAGTCTGTTCCCGGTTCGCAGAAGAATTCCAGTTCCATCTGCTCAAACTCTCTGGTACGGAAGGTAAAGTTACCCGGTGTAATCTCATTTCGGAAAGACTTTCCAATCTGCCCGATACCAAACGGAATTTTCTTTCTGGAGGTACGCTGTACATTTTTGAAGTTTACGAAAATCCCCTGTGCAGTCTCCGGTCTTAAGTATACCGTATTTTTTGCATCCTCCGTTACGCCCTGGAAGGTCTTAAACATCAGGTTAAACTGACGGATTTCCGTAAAGTTGTGTTTTCCGCAGCTCGGACACGGAACATTGTGCTCAGAAACCCATGCTTCCATCTGCTCCTTTGTCCAGGAATCTACGCTTTCTGTAAGCTCAATTCCATGCTCCGCAGCAAAATCCTCGATTAATTTATCTGCACGGAATCTTTCTTTACATTCTTTACAATCCATAAGCGGGTCGCTGAATCCGCCCAGATGTCCGGACGCTACCCAGGTCTGTGGGTTCATCAGGATGGCACAGTCCACACCCACGTTGTACGGGTTCTCCATAATAAATTTCTGCCACCATGCCTTTTTGACATTATTCTTCAACTCTACGCCAAGATTTCCATAATCCCATGTATTTGCCAGTCCTCCGTATATCTCAGAGCCCGGATACACAAACCCTCTTGACTTTGCGAGTGCTACAATTTTATCCATCGTTTTTTCCATGTTCGTATTCCTCTCATTCTATGAATCTCTTCAATGCTAACCATTATACAGGCATTGCCATGATTTTTCAAGCCTTACTGACACACATTTCTAAAATCTCAAGAGACTTAAACTGTTTGTCCACATACATTCCGAGGTATTGCTTCATCATTTTTTTTAGCCGAAGCAGCACCTCCTTGGATACGGCAAACGTGTAAAGCTTTTCAATCGGGGAAGACACAATATACTGCAGCGTATAAAGCGTGGAATCGTCCAATGCAATCCCATCACTTGCAAGACTTTGGCATTCCTCGCAGACCAGTCCGTGATTTTTGCTGCTAAAGACCATTCCCCGGTCTTTCGCGCCGCAACTCGTGCACTGAAAAACCTCCGGATATTCCCCGTTGATGACCAGTGTTTTCAATTCGAAAATACACCGAATCAATTCATAGGGAAACTTCTTTGAGACCAATGCCCGGAGCGACTGATACAAAAGCTTCAGCATCTGTGTCTCATCGTTGTATTCTCTTGTATAATAGTCCGCAAACTCCATAAAATAGAACCCGTAGTATGCTCCCTCAAAATCGGTGCTAAGCTCCATAAAATAATTGGAAATATTCGCCTGCATCAGATTGTATGCAGTGCGTCCCTCATAAAGCGTAAACTGCCCGAAGGAAAAGGGATTCGTCATCCCCATCAGTGCACTGTTCTGCCTGCGTGCGCCCTTTGCAAAAGCGGAAAGCTTTCCCCGTTCCTTTGTCAGTAACACTATTCTTCTGTCATATTCCCCAATAGGTGCCGCGGACAGTACCATCCCGGTCACCATGACTGTCTGACTCAACCGTTCTCTCTCCCGAATGTTCTTCCCGGCAGACGCCCTTATAGTTTAAATAATCCAGAACGCTGCCTGTTTTTTCAAATGTTGTCCATAACTCTTTATCTTCCATGTGAAAACCCTCCTTCGTATTACTTTTAGAATTTCCACAGGAATCCAAAACATACTGAAACTATCTGCCAGTTCTTTTTTTGCAAAAACCCTTGACAATTATTCCTCTTTCGTATAACCAAAGTTTTTGATTAGAAAATCACTGTCTCTCCAGTCTTTCTTCACCCGTACCCAGAGCTGTAGATTGACCTTGCATTCCAACAGTTTTTCTATCTCAAATCGCGCTGTGCTTCCGATTTTTTTCAGCATGGCACCCTGCTTTCCGATAATAATCCCCTTGTGGGAATCTCTCTCACAGATAATCGTCGCATCAATATCCATGAGTTTCCCCCGTCTTTTCATACGGTCAATTGCCACTGCAATCCCGTGGGGAATCTCATCCGAAAGGCAATGCAATGCCTTTTCCCGAATCAATTCCGCCACAATCTGCCGTTCCGGCTGGTCTGTAATCGTATCTTCGTCATAAAATTGTGGTCCGTAAGGAAGAAACTGAAAAATGACTTTAATAAGTTCGTCCGTATTTTCCCCGCTCCGCGCAGAAACCGGCACAATCGCCGCAAAATCATAAATCTTGCGGTATGCGTCAATAAACGTCAGCACCTCTTCCTTTTTTACCATATCCACTTTATTGATGACCAGAATCACCGGAGTTTTCACTTTTGCAAGCTGCGATACAATGTGCTTCTCCCCCGCTCCGATAAATGTGGAGGGCTCCACCAGCCAAAGCACCACATCCACCTCATTCAGCGTGCGCTCCGCCACATTTACCATATATTCTCCCAGCTTATTTTTCGCCTTGTGAATCCCCGGCGTGTCCACAAACACAATCTGCCCTTCCTCCGTCGAAAGCACCGTCTGAATCCGGTTTCTCGTAGTCTGCGGCTTATTTGAAGTAATGGCAATCTTCTGCCCGATTAAATAATTCATCAGGGTCGATTTTCCTACATTCGGTCTTCCTATCAGGGTCACAAACCCCGATTTGTAATCTGCTCTCATATGCTCTCCTTCATTTCCAACAGGGCCTGCCCGGTTAGAATATACTCCTTCGTTCCATAAATAAGTCCTTTTGTTCCTCTATCTTTTCCTCGCTTCCGATGACACAAAGATAATTCTGCTTCAAAACGGCTTCCACAATCTCTGCCAATGCACGGATATCCTCTTTGGAAGCATCCAGCACCTCATTCCGCTCTTTCCGAATCATCTCCTCCGAAACATGATTCATATAAAGATTCATGGAACGGTCGCCCTTCGCTGCAGGTGTCATGGGCTGATCCATGTTGCTGATGGTTCCGATAATATACTTCGTCATATCCCGCTCACTGACCGAAAATCCTTTGAGATAATCCACGACACCCTCGTAAACTGCGTTGGTCTTTTCCAGATTTGGATCCCGGTAAGACATAAAATATCCCTCTCCGATTCTCGTAAAATTGCTCATGCATCCATAGGCTCCGCCTTTGACACGCACATTCTGCCACAGATAATCGTAGCTTAAAATCACTCTCAAAATCTGGAGCGCACCCGTATATTCCTTGCCTCCGTCGATAAAATTGCCCACACGCGCCACGTACTGCACCTTGGAAGAAGTCTCGAAGCCTTCATTTCTCTTTTCACAATGAATCACACAGGGTTCTGATTCGAATGCGTCTGTAAATAAGGTCGTTTTCAATGCACATACCATATCCGCAAGCCCCACAAGCCCGTTCCGCGCCGCCGTAAAGCTGACCATTAAATTTTCCGGACGGAACAGTACATTCACCAGCGTTTCAAGTTTAAAAATCAAGTTATCCTTCCGCTCTTCAAAATGCTCCTCCAAGTCTCTTACTACCTCATAAAATCCGATTCCGGACGTCAAATCTTTTAACTTTGACATAGGGGACAGATAGGAAAGCGCCCGAAGCGCCGCCGTCGTATGTCCCGAAGACTGGAATCGCATCTGAAGCCTTGATTTTGTCATAGAAAGAATCTCTTTCAGACGCTTTTCATCCCCGAGCTTCGATTTTGTCAAAATCTCTTCCATCATTTCAAACGCCACCGGAAGCTTCGGATACAATGCCTTTGCCTTGATTTCAAAGGTGGCACGGAATTCCTTTTCTTTCACCTTTGTCACATCCGGATAGAGCTCCAGAGAAGTACCTATCCCGCCTGTATGCACGTTAATTTCGTTGAACAATTCTCCATACTCATAATGCTCTGTGTCAATGATTCCAAGCACTGCCTGTAAAATCCCCACATACGGAAGCATTTCTTCAGAAACGCCCGACAAATCAAACAGCAAATCCACATACCCGATTCCGTTTGTCTCCACCTCGTGGAAAATCACGGGCGTCCCATCATAGGAAAGCACTTCATTCTGAATCGGGGCAATCTCGCGGCTGATATCTTCCCTCTCCAGTACCGGAATCTTTTCCATATCCTCCGGTGTTTCTTCTGATTCCTGATATTCCAAAAGCTCCTGTGTCGCTGCCACCAGCTTCTCTCTGTCCGCATCACTCAAGCTTTCTTTATATGTCTGCAAACGCACTTCCAGCTCTTTCTCCATTCTGGCCGTGCGCCCTTTCTCCGGCTTCACCACCACAATCGCGCCATGCGTATTGTCCAGTAAATACTTCTGAATCAACTGCTCAAAATAGCCGCTCTCCACCTGCGATTTCAGAAAAGCAAAGGTCTCCGTCGCTTCCACATGGAGAAATGGCTGCTTCTCATCATAGAGCCAGCTGTCCAGCATCTGAAGTCCGTACATAAGCCCCTTTGGATAATTCCCGAAATCTGCTTCCCGGTAGCGGAATTCATGGTAATTAATCCCTGCCTCCAATGCCTTTCGATCCATCCCATTCTTTACAATGTCGGATAGTGTATTTTCAATCACAGAAACAAACGCCTCTTTCTGACTGGCATTTGCATTCTTTGCAACCACAGAGAAAATCGGCTGATAGATTCCATTGTCATAAGAACCCATAATATCCTTGCCGATACCTGCATCCACCAGTGCTTTCTTAAGCGGCGCACCCGGTGCAGATAAAAGCGCATAATCAAGCACCTGAAATGCCTGATACAGTTCCCGGTCAAGACTCGTGCCGATGACCTTATTGTAAGAAAGATAGGTATTATCCTCCTCCGATTCATTGCTGGAAATGGAATAATTCATCTCCATTTCTTTCACTGCATCAAAAGGTTTTTGCAAATGAATTTCCGAATCAATTTCACAGGTCTCAAATTTTGACAGATACCTTTCATCCAGCCAGTTCAGCTTTTCCTCCATATCCATATCTCCGTAGAGATAGATGTAGCTGTTGGACGGATGATAGTACTTCCGGTGGAACTCCAAAAACTGTTCATACGTAAGCTCCGGAATCACCTCCGGGTCACCGCCCGACTCATTGGCATAGGTCGTATCCGGGAACAGCGTATTTAGTACCACACGGTCTAATACTCCCTCCGGAGAAGAAAAAGCGCCCTTCATCTCATTGTAAACCACACCATTGTATGTCAGCGCATCGTCTTCCGATTCCAATCGGTAACTCCAGCCCTCCTGCCGGAAGATTTCCTCATGTTGATAAATATTCGGATAAAAAACTGCATCCATATACACATGCATCAAATTCTGAAAGTCCTTGTCATTGCAGCTTGCCACCGGGTAAACGGTCTTATCCGGATACGTCATGGCATTTAAAAACGTGTTAAGCGACCCCTTCACCAGCTCCACAAACGGATCCTTAAGTGGGAAATCTCTGGAACCGCAGAGTACGGAGTGTTCCAAAATGTGCGGAACTCCGGTACTGTTCTCCGGCGGAGTCCGAAATCCAATCGAAAATACTTTATTTTCATCCTTATTTTCCATAAGAAGAACTCTTGCCCCGCTTTTCTTATGCCGGAGCAGATACCCTTCGGATTGTAAATCGTGTAATGTCTTTTGTTGCAGTAATTCGTAGTTTTTGAATGTTTTCTGATTCATATCAATTCTTTCACCCTGTCCAATCCATTTCTTTTATGCTTTAGTATACCAAACTCGACCGGAAAATACAACCGGACCCGACGGAAAACCTAGCATCTGGATGACCGCAGCAAAGCTTATTGAAGAACGAAATATCGACTGTTACAGGAGCAAATCTTTTCCGTAATCAACCGAGCTCTTAAAAAACATAATAAAATAGATAGGATAGTATGTGATCTTACCTACAGTTTTAATTTCTCTATCGTTAGATAAAACCACACCCCTCGCCACGGGATATTCCGGGTTAGCGAGGAATTTATTTATCGCACTGTGAATCATATAATCTCTGCCACTCTTAACTTCAATCGGAAGCACCGCAAGATTTTCATAGTCATCAATAAGGAAATCAACCTCGCCGTTGCTGCGATTGTCGTAGTAAAAAAGGTTATGGTCAAGAGCTTTCAACTGGCTTGCAACGACAGTTTCATACAATGCACCGAGATTAACCGAGCGAACATTCTCTAAAATCGGCTTTGTGTTATTGCGGTACAAAATATTCGACAACAGCCCTACATCATTCATATAAAGCTTAAGTAAGTTTTTATTTTGCGTTTGGCACAGTGGATAAACAGGAGTGGAAACTGCCTTAACTTCATTGGAAATACCGCTATTGATAAGATAATCAAACTCGTCAATATAGTTCGAATAGCGTTTCCCCTTGATGCCTTCGATATTCTTGACAACAATGCGTTTTTTTGTGCTCTGCATCACCAAAGGAAGCATATCATAGATTCTTCGGATCTTCAGCTTGCGTTCCTCGTCTCGTTTGCCTGCATCTGCCTTATAATAGTTCGTAATATCCGTTTGGATCTGTCTTATAGCCATAACGTTACGAGTAGAAATAAATGTGTTTACGCAATCAGGCAATCCGCCGACAATCAAATACTTCTTGAAAAGATCCATCATCCTGTCATGCATAGCAGGCTCAAGGGTAACGTTTGTTCGGAACTTTTCCTCAAGGGAATCTATCGCCGACTGCGAAAAACCGTTGGCAATCAAAAACTCCTCAAAATCCAATTGGTACATTCTCTTATGAAGAATAGAACCGATGGGAATAGAAGTTGTTTCAGCCAAGGTTACGCCGAGCAACGAACCGCTTGCGATATATTCAAACCGATTGTCTTCTCTGAGAAATTTCAGCAAAGTGATAAATTGGGGATATTCTTGTATCTCATCAAGAAATACTATGGTGTTTTCTCTATCCTTCATTTTATCACCGGCAACAGTACTGAGAGTAAAATAAAAGTCCTCGATTGAATGTACATTTTCAAACAACTTTGCCCCGGCTGCATCCAATACAAAGTTTACTTCTATATAGTTCTCAAATAGTTCCTTTGACACTTTTCGGATAATATAAGTCTTTCCGATTTGCCTGGCACCCTCTATTAAAAGAATTTTGTTATTCTTGGACTCCAAATGGTCTCGAATAAACGATTCTATTTTACGGTAAAGCATAAAATGTTCTCCTGAATCTTTGTTTGAATCTATTGTATCTTATATTATTACACTTTTCAACAGAAAATAGTCAGACTTTTTTACACTTTTCAAATAAAATAGGAGGGCATAAAATACATTTCTGTATTTCCTGTGAGTTTTCACATCTATTTATCAGCCTTTATGGCATCAAAAAGGAAGGTATCTTAAAAGATGTTCTTACAAAACATCGGGCGGAGGTAGTAGATATGTTTTTAACTACATTTGATAAAAAGATGTATGAAGAAGCCATACGTGAAGAAGGTCGTGAAATGGAACGACAGAGAGCGGAGGCAGCAGAGGCTCGTGCTAACGAAGCCACAACCCGTGCTAACGAGGCTGAAGCCCTTCTGGCAGCAAAGGAACTCGAGATTAAAAGACTCCTCGAAGAGAATGCGAGATTAAAAAAACAACAGACGGTAATTAAGTAGTTTAAAACAAAATGGATGATAGTCTCGAAACCATCATCCATTTTTCAATTACACTCTTGTTTATCATGCACTTTTTTAGCTTTCTTTTTCCTTATTCAACTTGCCAAGCGCAACTACCACTAATACCATCATTACTGCACCAATCGGCAGCGAAATCCACACGCTCTTTGTAAATCCTGCGATGATGTAGGTCACAAACGATACTGCTGCAACCGTAATCGCATACGGAAGCTGGGTAGATACATGGTTTACATGGTTACACTGGGCACCTGCAGATGCCATGATGGTCGTATCCGAAATCGGTGAACAGTGGTCTCCGCACACAGCACCTGCCATGCAGGCAGAGATACCGATAATCATAAGCTCCGGGCTGGTTTCTCCGAAAACACCTACCACAATCGGAATCAGGATACCAAAGGTTCCCCATGAGGTTCCGGTTGCAAATGCAAGGAAACATCCAATCAGGAAGATAATCGCCGGCAAGAATGCCATCAAACTTCCCGCAAACCCCTTGACTGCCGTTTCAACAAACACCTTCGCGCCGAGGCTGTCTGTCATTGCTTTCAAAGTCCATGCAAATGTCAAAATCAAAATCGCAGGTACCATTGCTTTAAACCCGTCCGGGATGCAGCCCATACAGTCAGAAAAACTGAGTACCCTTCGTACTACATACAGAAGTATGGTAATAATCAATGCGAAAAAGCTTCCAAGGGCAAGTCCGACAGATGCATCACTTCCGGAAAATGCTTCGACAAAACCGACACCTTCAAAGAATCCGCCGGTATAAATCATCCCGATAATACAGCATACAATGAGGGAAACAATGGGAATCACCAAGTCAATCACTTTTCCCTTTGTGCTCACTACCTGCTGCGCTGCATTTTCATATGGTCTGTCCTCTGTGGTATAAAGGTCACCCTTTAAGGCATTGGCTTCATGTTTCTTCATCGGACCGTAATCCGCCTTCGTCATAACAAGAACCACCATCATCAAAATGGTAAACAACGCATAGAAGTTATACGGAATCGCCTTAATAAAAATTTCAAACCCGTTCTCTCCTTCTACAAATCCGGTCACCGCCGCTGCCCATGATGAAATCGGGGCAATAATGCAGACCGGAGCCGCTGTCGCATCAATCAGGTAAGACAGCTTTGCACGGGAGATATTGTGCTTGTCCGTCACCGGACGCATTACGCTTCCCACCGTAAGACAGTTAAAATAGTCATCAATAAAAATCAAAACGCCAAGTAGGATTGTCGCAAGCTGCGCTCCTACTCTGGATTTGATATGCTGCTCTGACCATGCTCCAAAAGCAGCCGAACCACCTGCCCGGTTCATCAGGCAGACCATCGCTCCAAGGATTACTAAAAAGATTAAAATTCCCACATTATATCCATCTGATAATACCGAAACCACTCCTCCGTTGAAAATATGTAGGACGGTTCCTTCAAAGGAAAAGCCCGAATAGAACAATCCTCCTACCAGAATCCCAATAAATAAAGAACTATACACTTCCTTGGTAATCAGTGCAAGTACAATCGCAACCAACGGCGGCACTAAAGACCATGCGGTTGCATAGAGTGCCGGCTCTGCGGCAGCTTCTGCGTCTGCTGCAAACACCGTTGCCGGCATCAGCACTGCCAGTACAAAAATGGCAGATAACACACGCAATACATTCTTTTTTGAAATACGCATAAAATGTCCTCTCTTTCTCTCATACCTTTCATATAAGGACATCATACCACATCTTTTTACAAATGGAAACAAAAAATCCCGACTCCGCATGGGAATTGGGATTTTTTTATTATGACTTATTCTGCATCTTCTCCATAAAGAGTAATCAGCTTTTTCAGGTAAGCGTATCTGTCTCTTGCATTCTCTTCTGATTTTGCAAACAGTTTTTCTGCTCTTTCCGGATTTGCTCTTGTCAAAGCATTGTAACGAACTTCTCCATTTAAGAAGTCTTTGTAACCGTCAATTGCAGGCTCCTTGCTGTCGAGCGTGAACTTATTGCCCTCTGCCGCCGGATTGTAGCGGAAGTTGTGCCAGTAGCCACACTCTACAGCCAATGCTTCTTCGGTCTGTGCCTTGCTCATACCTTTCTTAATACCATGATTGATACATGGTGCATAAGCGATGATAAGGGATGGTCCCGGATATGCCTCAGCCTCTGCAATCGCTTTCACGGTCTGGTTAAAGTCAGCACCCATGGAAATCTGTGCCACATATACATAACCATAGCTCATAGCAATGCTTGCCATATCTTTCTTCTTCACTTCTTTTCCGGCTGCTGCAAACTGTGCAATTGCACCTGTCGGAGTTGATTTTGAAGATTGTCCGCCTGTATTGGAGTATACTTCGGTATCAAATACCATAATGTTGACATCCTGTCCGGAAGCCAGTACATGGTCAACACCGCCAAATCCGATGTCGTATGCCCATCCGTCTCCACCGAAAATCCATTGTGATTTCTTTGCAAGGAAATCTTTGTTATTTAAGATATCCTTCTTCAGTGGTAAGTCGCATCCGCATGCCTCCAGAGCAGCTACCAGACGATCTGTTGCCGTTCCGTTTGTTGCTCCACAACTGAAGGTATCCAGCCATTCTTTTGCAGCTGCGATTACTTCTTCATTTGCAACGGTTTCTATCAGTTCTTCTACCTTTGTCTTCAGACCGTTCCGCAGTGCTTTCTGTGCCAGCAGCATACCATAACCAAACTCTGCATTGTCTTCAAACAGGGAGTTCGACCATGCCGGTCCCTGTCCTTTTTCATTTACCGTATAAGGTGTAGATGGTGAAGAGTTACCCCAGATAGAGGAACATCCTGTTGCATTTGCAATATACATCCTATCACCAAACAGCTGTGTAATCAGTTTTGCATAAGGTGTCTCGCCACAGCCTGCACAAGCTCCTGAGAACTCCAAGAGCGGCTGTTTAAACTGGCTGCCCTTTACCGTAGTTTCCTTGAATTTTGCAACTACCTCCGGTTTTACAGGAATCTCGCGTCCAAAATCGAAGTACTTCTGTGAAACAGCATTTGCTTCCATGTTTTCCAATACAAGCGCTTTCTCACCCTTCTTGCCCGGACATACATTTGCGCAAGAGCCACAGCCCGTACAGTCGTAAGCGGAAATCGTCATGGTAAACTTCATGCCCGGCATACCGGTCATATCCAGTGTCTTGATTCCTTCCGGCGCTTTTGCTACTTCGTCTTCCGTCAATGCAACCGGACGGATAACTGCATGCGGACATACATATGCACAGCGGTTACACTGAATACAGTTTTCCGGTTTCCATACCGGAATATCTACTGCGATGCCACGTTTTTCATAGGCAGCCGCACCGGATGGTGTCGTACCGTCTACATACTCTGTAAATGCAGATACCGGAAGACTGTTTCCTTCCTGTGCATTTACCTTGGCCTGAATATTCTTCACAAAGTCTACGACTTCTTTTCTTCCGCCTTTGACTTCCGGTGTGAATAATCCTTCGTCTTCACATGCCTTCCAAGCCTCCGGAACCTGAATTTCCACAATCTGCTGAGCACCGGCATCGATTGCGTCATAGTTCATCTGAACAATCTTATCACCTTTCTTGCCGTAGGTAGCCTTTGCAGCTGCTTTCATCAGTTCGATTGCATGTTCCTCCGGAATGATGTTTGCGAGTTTAAAGAATGCAGACTGCAATACGGTGTTGATACGTCCGCCAAGTCCGATTTCTTTTCCAATCTTAATCCCGTCAATCGTATAGAACTTGATGTTATGGTTTGCTATAAATGCCTTTACTTGTCCCGGAAGATGCTTTTCCAGTCCCTCCATATCCCATGAGCAGTTCAAAAGGAAAGTACCTCCGTCCACCAGTTCCTGAACCATATTGTACTTATTTACATAAGACGGATTGTGGCAGGCAACAAAGTTTGCCTTTCGAATCAGGTATGTGGATTTAATCGGTTTCTTACCGAAACGCAGGTGGGACATCGTAACACCGCCTGATTTCTTGGAATCGTAATCAAAGTATGCCTGTGCATACATATCTGTGTTGTCACCGATAATCTTGATGGAGTTCTTGTTTGCTCCGACTGTACCGTCAGCACCCAGACCCCAGAATTTACAGTTAATCGTTCCTTCCGGTGTCGTTACCAGAGGTGCACCCACTTTCAAGGACAGATTCGTCACATCATCTTCAATACCAATCGTGAATTTCTGTTTTTCCGTATTCTCATAAACCGCAACAATCTGAGCCGGTGTCGTGTCTTTGGAACCCAGTCCGTAACGTCCTGTGAAGACGGGTACTGCATCGAACTTCGAGCCTTTCAGCGCTGCCACCACATCCAGGTACAATGGTTCTCCCTGTGCACCCGGTTCTTTCGTTCTGTCTAATACAGAAATCTGTTTTGCCGTTTCCGGAATCGCGGCAATCAGAGCCTCTGCGCAAAACGGTCTGTAAAGACGTACTTTTACAACACCGACTTTCTTGCCCTGTGCCAATAAATAATCCACGGTTTCATCAATGGTATCACACACAGAACCCATCGCAATAATCACATGCTCAGCATCTTCTGCTCCGTGATAGTTAAACAGCTTGTAGTTGGTTCCGATTTTCTCGTTTACCTTATCCATGTATTCCTGTACAATTGCAGGCATTGCATCATAGTATGGATTGCAGGCTTCTCTTGCCTGGAAGAAGATGTCCGGATTCTGCGCCGAACCTCTCTGGCACGGATGATTCGGGTTCAATGCGTGCTTTCTAAATGCATCGATGGCATCCATATCTGCCATATCCTTCAAATCTTCATAATCCCATGTCTCAATCTTCTGAATTTCATGGGAAGTTCTGAATCCATCGAAGAAGTTAATAAACGGAATCTTTCCCTTGATTGCCGCAAGGTGGGCAACCGGTGTCAAATCCATAACCTCCTGTACACTGGATTCACAGAGCATCGCACATCCAGTCTGACGGCATGCGTATACATCTGAGTGGTCTCCAAAGATGGATAATGCATGGCTTGCAATTGCACGAGCCGATACGTTAAATACGCCCGGGAGCTGTTCTCCTGCGATTTTATATAAGTTTGGAATCATAAGAAGCAACCCCTGAGACGCCGTATAGGTGGTCGTCAGAGCTCCTGCTGCCAGTGATCCGTGTACCGTACCTGCTGCGCCTGCTTCTGACTGCATTTCCGTTACCTGTACCGTCTGTCCGAAAATATTCTTTCTTCCCTGTGTAGCCCATTCATCTGTCGCTTCTGCCATTACAGAAGAAGGGGTGATGGGGTAAATAGCCGCCACATCCGTGAATGCGTATGAAGCATGAGCCGCTGCATGGTTACCATCCATAGTCTTCATTTTTCTTGCCATTGGTCTTGTCCTCCTTTAAAACTCTTTTATATGCAAAAATGAGTTTTTCATATATTAGAAATTATACTCTTCTCTCGTCATAAAATCCAGTATATTTTTCATCTATTCTTGTATATTTAAAAGAACATTCTGTAAACTTTGGAATTTCCTGTCATTGTCAGAAAATTCCCTAAAAAAGAAAACCGCCCTACTCGGACGATTTTCTCTTTCTATTTCTTGTAACAATAATCAAACTTGCAGAAACCACGGCCAGTACTGCTGCTAAAAGCTGTGAGACAGGCAGCCCGATTCCCGGCAATAAAAGCTGATCCGTCCGAAGACCTTCAATCCAAAATCTTCCGACACCATAACCAAACAGATACATCAGGAAAACTTCCCCCTCAAACTTCTTATGTTTTCTCCACCAGAGCAGAAGTAAAAGAACTCCCAGATTCCATAAGGATTCATACAAGAAAGTGGGGTGTACCTGAATATAAGAAATGCCGTCTATCACTTCCAAATGTTCCATCAGCTTTTCTGTCACATCAGAACTTCTGACGGCATCCAGCGGAAGACGCATTGCAAACAAACCGTCGGTGTAATCTCCAAACGCTTCCCGGTTGAAAAAGTTCCCCCAGCGTCCGATAATCTGTCCCAATACAAGTCCAAGCACCGCCGTATCTGTCAGCTTCCAGAAAGAAAGCTTCTTCACCCGGGCAAATACCAATACCACAATCACCGCAGCAATCACACCGCCATAAATTGCTAGTCCGCCCTCTCTGATATTAAAAATACTCAGCAGATGATCCTTATATTTATCCCATGAAAATATAACGTAATAAATTCTGGCTCCGATAATAGAAAAAATCACCGCATAAATTGCTAAATCATAGTAGGTCTCCGGGTCCTGCCCCGTCCGCTTTGCCTCGTTGACTGCCATCAGAATGCCGGCAATCACACCAATGCCGATGATAATCCCATAATATGCTATCTCGAATCCAAACACAGAAATACTGTGCCCTACATTTTTTAAAGTAATCCCAAGATGTGGGAAACTGATACTTGTCGTCATACGCTGCCTTCTTTCTCGATTTTATACATTAAAACGGAACAAAATAATGTCTCCGTCCTGCACCACATATTCTTTTCCTTCCAGTCTCACAAGTCCCTTTTCTTTCGCAGCTGTATAAGTGCCGCACGCCATAAGGTCATCGTAGCTGACGATTTCCGCGCGGATAAATCCGCGTTCAAAATCAGAGTGAATCTTTCCGGCTGCCTGCGGTGCTTTCGTACCTTTTTTAATGGTCCAAGCACGCACCTCCGGTTCTCCTGCCGTCAGGTAGCTGATAAGGCCGAGCAGACTGTAGCTTGCCTTAATAAGCTTTTCCAGTCCGGATTCAGAAAGCCCCAAATCTTCCAGAAACATCTTCTTCTCATCATCTTCAAGCTCTGCAATCTCCTGTTCAATCTGTGCACACACCACAAACACTTCGAAGCCTTCTTTTGCCGCAAATTCCCGCACTTTTTGTACGCCTGCGTTTTGGGCTCCATCATCCGCCAAATCATCCTCTGCAACATTGGCTGCGAAAATCACCGGTTTGTAAGTTAACAGATTGTAGCTCTCCAGAAGTGCCAGTTCCTCTTCCTCCTCTGTCTCAAAGCTTTTCGCCAGATTTCCATCTTCCAGATAGGCTTTGACGCGCTCCAACAGATTCAATTCCTTTGCTGCCTCTTTGTCATTGCGGGCCGCCCTTGCAACCTTCGCAATTCGTCTCTCCAGAATCTCGATATCAGAGAAAATCAACTCCAGATTGATGGTCTCAATATCCCGAAGCGGATTAATGCTTCCGTCTACATGCACAATATTGCTGTCTTCAAAACACCGCACTACATGTACAATAGCATCTACCTCTCGGATATTTGCAAGAAACTGGTTTCCAAGACCTTCTCCCTTGGAAGCTCCTTTTACCAGCCCGGCAATATCCACGAACTCAATCACCGCCGGCACGATTTTCTTTGTATGATACATCTCTCCCAGCACGTTTAATCTTTCATCCGGCACAGTCACCACACCCACATTTGGGTCGATGGTGCAGAATGGGTAGTTTGCCGATTCGGCGCCCGCTTTCGTCAATGAATTAAATAAAGTACTTTTACCTACATTTGGAAGTCCTACGATTCCTAGTTTCATGGTGTATATTTCTCCTTCTAAAAGTAATGATTTTACAGTATGTTTTGCTCTTTCGTTTTTCCTTGCCAATAACATATAGTGTACCACATCAGAGCCAAAATGTACAATGTATTCTTCTCGTAAACGATCACTTTCTTCTCGTAAACGTTCACTTTCCATTTGGAATAGTTACGCTGCCGCATTAGCATTAATCTGGTCAATAACCTTTCTGATTCCCATCCACACTGTCAGGTCAGTAAATATCTCTACCACACTACCCTTATCAGTGAATGGCGACTCTTGAAGTACAGATAAATCCTTCATCATACCATTATGTACGATGTACTCAACTATCTGATTCACAAAATAAATCTGTCTGCTATCAAGATTTGTATCGTTCAAGAACTCTGAGAATGCTTCCTTTGCAGCATTCATATCAAGACCTACAATCTCACGAACAAACTCACCTAAAGGCTTATGACCATATTCTTTTTCATAGTCATCCTTAGATCCTACTTCATTCCAAAGAATCATCTCCAGACTTTTTATATCCACCTCGGTCAAAGGTTGATTTGTCTTTAATTTTGCAATTGCTATATTGTCTTGATGCTGACGAACATAAAATTCAGCTTTAGTCTTGTAATTCTTCAGCTCATCATTTTCAAGTTCAGAATCATTCCACTCTGTAGACAAGATTTCGTCTGTAAAATCTGTATCATACTTAATGATTCCTATAGGTAAATACTTCATCAAATTACGAAGACTCACTCTGACATGCTCAAATTCATCAATTCCGGCATTATCAACATAGTCTGTATGAAGAATCTTATTGATAAGTTCGGACTGCACCTGAATCTCAGGAATATTTGCTACACTTGCAATACCTTCAACCTTTCTGAAAAGGTCACTTCTATGACGACCATATCCCTTACCCGCCAGATATGCTAATTCCATTCCATACATCAAAGCGTCGAAACGAACCGCACTTGCTTCATCTCCATCTGGCATAATAAGAGGCGCTAATTCTTCACGAACCATCAATGTATCTTCAAATGTGATTGATTGATAATTATGCGGGGCAGAATATGTATCTACATACTTCAAATGTTGTCTCACTGCAAAGTTTTCACGGTTTAGCTCCTGTACTTTGCCTGCCATCATCTCAACAAGTTTATTTCTGTATTCAACAAGTCTGTCTATCTGATATTCAATACTCTGAAGCTTATATACGATTTCAAATTCAAGGGAGAAAATTGCTCCCTGTAAAGCAATCATATTTGCAGTAGGTCTTCCTTGGTTCATACGAAAAAACTCAAAATTCCCGCAGAAATCAAAGATGTAGAACTTGCCCTTATCTTCTCCATCCATAAGTCCGGGACACAGTCTGGTACCACGACCAATCATCTGCCAGAACTTCGCTTTACTCATAACCTTTTTGAAAAAAACAAGATTCAAGACTTCCGGCACATCAATACCTGTATCAAGCATATCTACAGAGATTGCAATCTGAGGCATTTTCTTTGGATCAGAGAATTCATCAATAGCACTCTGAGCGTATGTCATATAGTTATCAATTACCTTTGCAAAAGGCTGTCCGTTCTTGCTAAGTTCCGGGTACTGCTTATTAAATATTTCCAGTATTTTCTCCGCATGGTCATGATTCTTGGCAAAAATAATTGTTTTGCCAATCTTCTGACCATAATCCACCTTGAGTCCGTCTCGCATAAGTACATGAAGTACCTGCTTAATGGTATCCTCGTTAAATATCCATGTATTTAACGCCGAAGAATTAATCCTCTCAGGTAGTTCTCCATCTTCGAATTCAAAAGTTTCTTCATATGCAGCTTTATCTTCTTCAGACAATTCGTCGTATGCAATACCTTCTTCAATAAATTTGAGCTTTGTTTCAACTGTTGTAAAGTCTACAAGATAACCATCCTTTACAGCCTGAGCAAGCTCATATCCATATGTAGGCACGCCGTTTTCCAAATCAAATATTCCGTAAGTATTCTTATCAATATCATCCTTTGGAGTTGCCGTAAGACCTACCAATGGAGCATCGAAATAATTAAATATATCTTTATACTTGTTGTAAATGGACCTATGTGCTTCATCACAAATCACGATGTCAAAATGCCCACAAGTAAATAACTTTCCATTATCATCCTGAACCGAATCAATACAGTTCATCATGGTCTGATAGGTAGAAAAAATACAGTGTGCAGTGCAATTATCTTTCTCTTCTACAAGATTTGAGCATGACAAATCAGGCAAAAGATTTACAAAGTTTCTTTTTGCCTGTGTAACCAACGAATTACGATCCGCCAGAAACAATATATTTTTAACCCATCCGGCATCCAAAAGAACCTTGCATAATGCAATTACAGTTCTTGTTTTACCGGAACCAGTAGCCATTACAAGCAGTGCCTTTCTACGGTTACGATTGTCAAATGCATCGCATACGGCCTTGATTGCACCTTCCTGATAATAACGGCCTGCAATATTCTTATCTACAGAAATGTGTCCTAGGCTTGTCTTCATTGTCTGAAGATTAAAAAGCTTCTCCAAATCTCTTTTCGAATAAATAACCGCAACCTTTCTCTCTGGATACTGATTATCTATAATTCTCGTTTCAAAACCATTGGTAAGAAAAACCACTGGTCTTCTCTTGTATTTTGCTTCTAATAAATCAGCATATAGTTTTGCCTGTTGTCTACCCTTTGCAACATCCACACAAGTTCTCTTAGCTTCAACTACCGCAAGTGGTCGGTGCATATCATCGTAAAGAACATAGTCCGCAAAGCCTACTTCGGATTTGTTAGGCATGCCAGGAAGTTCCACTTCATTAATCCAGTCTTTTCCTTCTGTCCAGCCTGCATCCAAAAGCATAGAATCAATATAAATCTTTCTTGTCTTATACTCAGATAAATCAAGAGGCTTTGGAATGTAAGTCTGCTGTTGTTCCGCACGCTTAGCAGTCAGTTCTTCCTTAAGAGCTTTATTCTCAGCAATTAACGCCTGTAAATCCACATCATCATCTGAAGATTTAACCATTGCAGGTTCTTCATAAGTTTCGCTCAACAGATTTACATCATACTGTCTCTCTTCATAGAAATCAGAATAGCAATATGACACATAATCCATAAAAATAAACAAGTTCTGTAAGCAAAGAATCGCTTCATCTTCTGATATTTTTCTGCCGTTATGCGCAGCACGATTTCCAATCTTACGAATCAAATCCAGACGTTTCCACAAAGCATCATCCACAAGGTCATGGAAGTCCTCTGTGCTCATAAGACTAATAAGATTGTCCTGATATGGCATCTCTAATGACTTGTCTACGGAATACATCCACTTGATAGCGAATTCCATAGCCCGGCGACAGTTAATCACACTGGATTCCTTGTCAATCTTAAGGATTTTTTCTGCAGCTACTGCTACATCTGAAAAACTATTGAATTTTGGTTCTTGTTTTAAAAAATCAAAGTTGGTCATCGGTAACCTCCTTACATATTCTGTATTTCTAAATTGTAATCTTTGTGAACTGTGAAAAAATATTGTCAATTAATCACCAAATTCTTTAGGTTACAATCGATGATGGTGTAAACGAAAAAGCAGTTTTGACATTGCAGAGAACTGCCCCTTCGTTTACACCATTTTCGATTTGACCTAATTGAACAAAGTGAGCGTCCGGGTAGCCGCAACCTATGGACTTTCAATTCTTTGTTCCTGTCCATGATTATATATGATTCTCGGTATGAAAGCTACAACATTTTATAAAAAACAGGCAAATGGGCATGACGATAAAACCTCAGAAACTGAGGCTTTTGAAAGTATTACATGTTGCTCTTTAGCAGCGCAGTGGCATTCTCATCTGTGGCTTTCCGAGATGCCCACCACATGCTTTACACACACAAACTTTGATGCCATAAAGATGTTCCAATATTTCAGGCATTTCCATGTCACGAAGCTTTGAAAGATACTTTTTACATCCAAGTAAATTTCTGCAAAGGGTGAGCTTCTGGCTTTTAGTACGGGAACATAGCAGTCCGTAGTGCCTGATGCGGACAAAACGCCTTGGTGGTACATGCATGAGAAACCGTCGGACAAACTCTACACCCGAAATGGTCAGTTCCTTCCACTGTCCCTCATTACGGTAATCCTTTACTGAAAAGGTAACAGTATCATCATCCATGCGGATAATGCGATGATTGCTGATGGCAATACGGTGGGTGTATTTTCCGAGGTAATTAATCACAGACTGCGCACCATTGAAAGTCTTTTTACAATGAGGTACCCAGTCTGTACCATAACAAGAATTCAAGAGTTCCTTGAATGTATAATGGTTATGGAACTTTTCAGCAGTACCATGAAATACAAGTTTATCCTCTTCCCACAGCCTCTTTAGTTCCTCCAGATATTTTCCGCGGAACACTTTAGAAATGACTTGGATGGGAAGAAAGAAATTTTCGCCATTGTCCATCCACCGGTTGTTGGAAGTCAGTCCTCCACCCAGCAGGATGGTATGAATGTGGGGATGAAAGTTCATTTCAGAACCCCAGGTATGTAAAATACAGATATGACCGACTTTTGCACCAAGATACTTTGAGTCGGCAGCCAGTTCACTGATGGTTGCGGAAGCTGCATGGTATAAGGCATCATAAAGGAGTTTCTGGTTACTGTAAATGACCGGATTTAGAATATCAGGAACATTAAAAACCAGATGGAAATAGGGAGCATCAAGGACATCCTCCCTGCGTGCATCCATCCACATCTCCTTCGGAACAGCCTGACACATGGGACAACAGCGGTTGCGGCAGGAATTGTAATGAATCTGTACGGAACCACAATCCTCACATACACATACATTTGCACCGTAGGCACCGGTCTTGCAGTTCATGATGTTATGCGCAACCTTTGCCTGTATAGGAGAAGGTGAATACTGAACAAGGTATGCCGGATAAAAACGGCGAAAAATATCCTGTACTGTGGGTTTATCCATTGGCTGCACCATCCTTTCTGTCAAAAGGACTGCGGATGCCCATAAGGGATTTGTTGCTGACATGAAGATAAACTTCAGTGGATTTTGGATCGCGGTGTCCGAGCAATGCCTGAATATTCCGCTGTTCCACTCCTTGCTCCATAAGGTGGGTGGCAAAGCTGTGACGGAGGCAGTGAGGAGTAACACCGGATAACCCGGCAGCCGCTGCAGAACGGCGGATAACCTGTTCCAGTGTACTTACGGTAAGATACTGCCCTGTAAACTGATTCGGAAACAGAATGCCTTTTGGTCTGCCTTTTTTGAACCAGTATTCTGTAAGAAGCGCAAGGTTTCTTTCAGACAGAATGGTATAACGGTCCATCCGGTTCTTTGTATCCCGGATATGGATCTGCATGTTAGTACGTGAAATATCCTCATAATGAAGGTGGATTACTTCGGAAACACGCATTCCGGAAGAATACATGGTAGCAAACATAGCCTTGTATTTCAGGTCATCTGTAGCATCAAGAAGTCTATCGACTTCATCGACAGAAAGTACGGTAGGTAGTTTGTGCTCTATCATCATCCTTGGAACAGTGATATCATCCCAAAGAATGTGAAGTACATTTCGATAGAAAAAGCGGATGGCTGAATTATAAAGGTTGAGGGTGGTTGCTTTCAGACCGTCGTCTTTCTTGGCAAGAAGAAAGTCTCTAACATCCTGACAGGTAAGCTCTTCCGGAACTTTTTCCATGTAATTCAGGAAATAGGAAACATAGTTTTTGTAGCAGTTAATGGAACGCTCTTTGAGGTTACGGATTTTTCCGGCTTCCTCAAGCTGTAATAAATATTTTTCGTACATAATAAATCCTCCATGTAAAGTCAGTAATTTTGGGTATCACTGCTCACATGGAGGTGCATTGGAATAATAAAACCGCTTGCTAATTAAGCGGCAAAATGTTAATCTTGTCATAGGCAGTGGTAATGTCGATCCTGTTTGATTGTTTGGTGTCGCAACTTAACAATACTACTATTAGGACTTGGTTTCCACTGCTTATTTTGATTTAATGAAAGAAAAATGCGCCACAGCCTTGGCAGGCCATCGCGCAGCGATTTTGTTCAATCCGAATTGTCTTAAGTCATGTATTTTTGATGAGATGATTTTACATTGTTCTGATTTACCATTGCGTACTGCATTGTAGTATCAATCTGCGAATGTCCAAGTATCTTTTGTACCTGTTCAATCGGCATACCTTTGTCGATTGCTCTTGTTGCCATGGTTCGACGGAACTTATGTGGATGCACTCTTTCTAAGTTTAACCGTCTTCCGAGTTGACGCAATCGTATTTCCACTCCACTAATCTTCAATCGATCATAAGGCGCATCTAAGGTTACAAATAGAGCTAAATTACTATCTGTTCTGGCATCTATATATTTTTTTAAATGTACTTTTGCTTTCGCGTCAAAGTATACTCGTCTCTCCTTATCTCCCTTTCCATATACAACACATTCTCGGCCTTCCAAATCAATGTCATCTATATTCAAATTCACCAACTCTCCCACTCGGATTCCGGTTGAATACAGCAAGTCTATAATTGCCAAATCCCGAAGTTCAGTACAATTATCCCGGAGTTTTTCTATACTTTCGTCTGAAATAGTATTCTTAACAACCGTCTTTGTTTTTATTTTATGAATACGCTTCATCGGACTTTTTAATATATAGTCCTCTTCCTCAAGCCACGAGAAAAAACTCGAAATATTTCTTCTAACATTATCAATCGTCACATTTGAACAATTGTTTCGTTTCTGATACTCTGCCAAGTAGATTCGTATTTCTTCCGTTGAAATCTTTCTTACCTCTGTTTCAATCTGAGAAAACAAATGATTTACAGTCACCTTATAATATTGAATTGTCCTATCAGAACATCCTTCCACCCGCTTTGCTGCCAAAAACATTTGCAAAAATTCATCATTTGTAATATTTGTTTTCTCAACTTCATTTTCTGCAAAATTTTTTAGAATAACTTCCTGCAGTTTTTTCATCTGAGCAATTGATAAGTACTCCGACATTTCATTTAAGACCATTACTATTTTTTCTTCCATGCTGATATCTCCTTCCATTGATACCAACATCCTTCTCCAGCCTTTGCCCTTTTAGTTTTTATTATTGTTTTCCGTTTTTGTAACTCCTTCAATCATACCTGTTACAACAGAATTCAAACTACCTGCATTCTGACTTGTAATTACAGGATTCCCAGTTTCCTTTTCTATTCTCACTCTGGCTTCACCGGCAATCTTTCCTCCTGTTTGTGCAACAATTCTGTTCTCCTCCAATCCTTGAGGATTTTGTGCTTTAGTTAGTTCCGTTGTTGTTGCTTCTGCTAACATATTAAGAGCAAGTTCCAATGTACTCATGTTATCTCGAAGATTTTCTTTTTTTATCCCCTTTAACCTTTTGTATTGACGTGTATTCATACCTGACCAAGCTTTTGTTACTTCATCCGTTAGGATTGCATACTCTTTTCCCCGCTCAACTCCATGTGCCTGCCATTCATCCGTTAATTCTTTTCTGGCTCGAATCGTTTGAAGTCTTTGATTAATCCAATCTGCCGAATATCCTTTTTTCGAATACGTTTCCAGGGCTCTGTCAATTGTCAATTCCGGGTCAATTATTTCTTCGATTCGTTCTCTTCCAACTTGAGCCAACCATAATTTAAAAGGCTCTGCCTTTTTTGATGGAATTGATTGAATAATCCGCAAAAGTTGCTCTGTATTCGCGACATCAGTTTTATAGCTCTTTCCATCATCTGATTTAAGCTTCAGTTGACTACAATTTGTAGTCAACTGATTTCCTTCTTTCTTCATTCGTGTTTTCAAAACACTCCAATATTTTCCACCATGTCTTCTGTCGGGCTGTTCAGTTAATACACACACAACATCAACAATTGAAAAATACCATTCCTCATTTTCTTCATCCCAAGCAGTTCTGATTGGTTGATTGTCAAATACTTGAATTTTACCCTTCTCCAATAATTATTTCCTCCAATTTTTCTAACCAAAATATTTTTGCATTAATGAATCAAACAAAACCTGTGTTTCTTCTAAAGCCTTCTGCACTGCAACTTTTGATTTGTCGACTTGTTTGACGAAGTCGGCATACCTATTCTGTTCATCTATTGATACCATTATTATTGGTATCTCTTGTAAGTTCTTG
>ONED01000073.1 GCA_900316755.1 uncultured Eubacteriales bacterium | reverse complement strand
AGATGAACGTGCCGTTGCAACATTTAATAACTATATGCAGATTATCCTTGCACATGGCGGTGGTGGCGTTACTGCCGGAATTCAGGTAGTTGATGAGACCTCAGACTGGGAAAACAATTTCTCATGTTTTGATTATATCAGATTATATCAGACATCGATTGGAGAAATTAAATACAGATAATGAAGGACTGAATATTTCAATCATCAGCAGGACAAAGCCTTTTTGCCAAAGGACTTTTTCGGAGTGCATGAGATTGAGATTCAGATATAGAACATGAAACAAATGTAAGGAGGAGAACAATGAAAAAAGAAATGTATGTAACACACAGGAGATTTACACGGATGGCGTTTTGGCTTCCAATGGAACATCGACGGAAGCAGGTAAGCTGGAGGAAACCACGGACATCGGGAGCGCCAATTGGGAATAGGAAAGGAGGAAAGAACGATGAAAAACAAAAATGGAAAACAACTTAGAAAAAGAGGGTGCGCCCTGTTCTTTGCGGCAGCTCTGTTTGTAGCAGGAATCGGCAGTGCACCGATAGTCGGAGAGGCAGCGCCGTATGGAGAAGCAGGAAGTAATCCGACTTATGAAGATAAGATTTGGTATGAGAAGGATACCACAGCCTTTAATGCATTGTGGTCAGAATCAACCAAAGGAGTACCGACAAAAGACGGCTATGTCTTTGGAGGCTGGTGTACCCAAAATGACGATGGTGAGACTTACACGATGCTGACAGAAACAACGGCGGCAGAAATAGCTGATGGTACGGATGTGTATGCAAAGTATGTACCGGCTTATGTACTGAGTGTACGGGGACAGGTAGATACAAAGACCTACACAAGTGAAGCTGCTCGTACTGAATCAGGAAGCATCCGACTGGTCTCTGCCACCGATTCCAAAGAGTATCAGAAGGTTGGATTTGATGTGTATTTAGGTGGAAAAACAGAGAATAAGGTTTGGGCAGATACCGAGAAAACAAAGCCATTGGAGACAAACAAAGTCTATAACTATATCCAGACTGCTGATGATAAAGAGGTAGATGCAACTACCGCATTTGGAACACATGCCCATTTCTTATCTGTATGGAAGCTGGACAAAATAGTAAAAGATAATGATACTAAAATCATAAAGGTGACTCCTTACTGGATTACTTTGGATTCTCATATGTATGTCAGTGTTCCAATCACTCTTAGTAGCGAAAGTAGCGTAGCAGCAGGTATGGTTACGGTAACCTATCCGGAAGGTCTGGAACTGATTGGTGCTGAAAATGGTGAAGTGGAAGATGGTGATATTTTCCCGGCAGGACAAATGAGTTACAAGTGTGATCCTGATACCCGTACGATTCAGTTTGTAGCAAATGGCAAAAACACAGAGGATGAAATATCCGCTTCCGGGCTTTATGCGAATCTGCGGTTCAAAAAAACAACAGAAATATCTGGTCACTTGGAGTTTACTTTCAGTGGAGAACAGTTTTGTAACTGGAAGGAAGAGGATGTATCTGGTATCAAAGCATGGGATATCCAGTACTAAATGCGGGTAGGAAACAGATATTTTGAATCCGGAATTTCGGAGAATGATAGGAAAGGAGATTTTCTTCAATGAAAAGAAAATGGAAAACAAATGGTTTGAAAAGAAGTATTGCAGTGTTGATGGCAGCAGCACTGGTATTTACAATGCAGGGAAGCATGGGATTTTCGGCTGAAGCAGGAGGTACTGCAAAGACTGAAACAACGGCGATGGAGAAGGTGCTGTTTAAGAGTGATTTTAATAATGTAACAGCTGCCGGTGGTACAGGTGACGGTTTTGCGCCACTCTCTAATCAGATGTATCCGAAAAAGGATGGAGATAATGGATACATATATTATGCCCAATCAAATTGTACGATAGGTATTCTGAGATTAGGGCATTCCTATACCAATAAAAGTCTGACGGACTATACACCAATTAAGGTAGTACCTGGTCGGACATACTCGATTGAATTTGACTATCGGTTAAAGACTTATTTGACTGAGGCACAACAGCAGCAGTACTCGTGGCCTGCAGCAGATTTGACGATTGGTGTTGCAGTAGGACCTGCAAATACGAGTTTGGAAAATATACACTATAAGACAGGTAGTAAGGAAGGATATTTAGATAAATATGTTTCATGGCATAAGGATATCGAGGTACTCGCACCTAAAGAAACAAAACCTGACGTTGATTGGACACATAAGATAATTACTGTGACGATACCGGAAAATTGCGATGTGTCGCAGTTTGATTCACTGCAGTTATATGCCACTTTAGGTCAAAGGTGTGGACTTCACATTGATAATATTAAAGTTTCTACGAATGAACTGATTACTAGTAGTGAACTGAGTTATAATGATTATTCAACGGCGGTATTATCGTCGGAAGGAACACGAGATGATTATAATTTTACAAAGTCATCTCTTAGTGCATTACCAGATGTAGACCCATTAGACAGTAACAATAAAACAATTGGTTATAAACAGGTTATTTATGATAAAGGTGCTGTTTATCTCGGAGCAAAATATGCGGCTGGTCAAGAGAAGGCTATTGAGGATGCAATCGAAGCTGAAGCAGGGGAAACCTATTTAGTGCAGTATGATTACTACACAGAAGGAAAAGTAAATTCCCCTGCCGGTTTAAAAATGTACCTTACCGTAGGGAAGACTGTGTTAGATACTGGAGAACCATATAATTATGCAAAAAATTCAATTTCTTATGAGGCAAACACTGCGCAACTACTATTGGATTATGCCCAGAATACAGACCTTGCTATGAGTGAATGGAAAAGAAATAATATAGCAATTATTACTATTCCTGAAGGTGCCACATTTGCCAATGGTCAATATCTTATGCTTTATGTGACTGGTGGGGGTGGAAAGACAAGTGGGAGTGAGATAGATGATCGTGCACACATCTACTTTGACAACATCAAAGTTTCGAAAGTGACAAAGACAGAAGCGATAGAGACAGAAGATAAAGTGCTGTTTGAGAGTAATTATGATGGTGTCACACATTATGACAACTGCCCGGATGGTCAGGTGGTAAATAATACTGACTGGTACAGAACTCTGGCAGGACAGTTATTTACGCAAAAGATAGACGGCAATGGATATTTGGAATATACACAAAGTGATAATACTCTTGGAGTAATTCGTCTGGGACATACCTACGAACAGAAAAATATGACCTATACTCCCATCACAGTTACGGCAGGTAAGACGTATATGATTGAATTTGATATGCGTGTGAATGCAGCACAATGGGTAGTTAAGAGTAATGCAACTAGTACTGCAAAATGGCCGGCGCAGGATTTGTTGATGGGAGTGGCTGTAGGACCGTCGACCACGAGCTTGAATATCGCATATGATGCCTATAGAGGTAGCAACACTGCAGATTTGCAGGTATTTGAGACTTTGGCCGCAAACACCAAAGTGGTATCTTCTGACTGGGAAGGCAATGTAGACGGCTGGGTACATAGAAAATGGGTTTATACCGTGCCGGAGGATTGTGACTTATCAACCAACAACGCGTTGCAGTTATTTTTTGCAGCAGGTCAGAGATGTGCAGTAAGCATTGATAATATTAAAGTGACTGAACAATGTGCAGGTGTGAACGTATTCTACTCTGTAGACAACAAGACGACCAATACATACAACAGTGATGGAAATATTCCTTACAATGCAATGCTCGACAGAGACTATGCAGTGAAATGGTATACAGATGCAGCACATACAATGCCATTTATTTCGGGAGACTATGAGCGTCAAAGCAAATTGACTACACAGAACCTCTATGGAGTAAAAGACCTTTCTACCATCGCATTTGTAAAAGGAGATGCAGATGGTTCTGGTGCAGTGAATGAGTATGATTTAAGCACTCTGCGAAACGGCTTACTGGGAGACGCAATAACCTATGAGACAAGAGCAAAATGTAACGAGGATGATTCCTTTGATATTAAGGATTTGGTACGTGCTGCAAGAATCGCAAAAGAAGATACGTCGCTGCAAAATGGCTTGAAGATTGGCAATCAGGAATTGTCATCTTATATAGTGGTGGAACAGGGCATTGATGGAACCAATAAAGTACTTACTTCAAAAGTAGTGGAATTAAGGGAGTTTGCAAATAGCGATACCAATACCAATACTATTAACGTGAAATTAGATACAACATTGGCAAATAAGTCATACGTAGTAAAAGTGGAAGAAAACAGTTTAAATATCGTAGGACAAAATGCAGATGCTTTGATAACAGCTATAGAGACTGTGCTTGGATACGTAAGAGCAGGTGTATCTATGACAACCCAACATTCAACAGAATTTGTTTATACCGGTGAAGCATATACTGCCGCTCAGAATTTGGTGTTGTCTGAAAATTTTCAGAAACCCTAGCTGCTGGGGAATGGTATAAAAGCAGTTACTGTTTCCAGAAAGATAAAGATGGAACTGTAATAAAAGATGGAAAATGGTTTGCAACAAACTGCGAACGGGAGCATTATACATATGATGTGGAAGGATACGAAAGTGAATGTGTAGGATCCACAGTTGATGGTGTTCACACATGTGTGGCGAACAGTCACCCAGTGGAATGGAATCAACCAATCAATAATTATGTTACGGATGGGAATATGGTGCTAAAAGCATCCTACTCCCGTACCGCAGACAAAACGAATGGCAATGGTCAATATTTAAACAGATTTATCGGTTCTGATATTGATACGGCAGATTATTTCAAATATGGATATTTTGAGATACGTGCCAAGATAAATTTGGTAGAAGGAACAATGTCTTCTTTCTGGCTTTGCGGTAATCGAAATGATGGTATCGAATATGAGTTAGATATTTTTGAATGCCACGGAAAGTATCCGGGATTATTTAAGCAGACGGCATTGGCACACCCTTACGCGAATGGTGCCGATCAGGGCAAGTCAGGTGCTACTTATAATTTTGCTTATCTGGTAAAAGAGATAGACGGCTTGTCAGAAAAGTTTAAGACAGAGACACTGAACCAGTGGCAACAAAACAATGTACTTGGTCCGGGATATCGGAACAATGGAACAGACACGCTAGGCACAAGTTCATTTTTCCATGTACCGGATTTGACTGACTGGCATACTTATGGTCTTGATTGGCGTAAGGATTCGATTACATGGTACATTGATGGCATTCCAACTATGAGGCTTACTATTCCGGAGGGTGGCTTAAATGTAACAGACAATGGTAGCGTGAAAAGGACATATTCTTTTGATAAACCGATGCGGCTAATACTTGGTCTTGGAGTTGACAGCAGTGGTGAAGACCCATGGAGTTTGGTACCGGACGGAGAATATGAGTCGGTAAATAACGCTTCCATGACGATTGATTATGTTCGTGTTTATCAGGACAGCAACGGCAAAGTGTACAAGAATTATGATCCTTCATAATAAGCAACTCAAATGGAAGGAAGAAAGCAGTACCGGGAGGAGAAAAAGGAAACAGATGAAAGCAATTTTAATAAATGATGACAGAAGTTTAAGATGGGATGATGTTCCCAATCCGGTGATGGGACCGGAAGACTGCCTCGTGAAAATCGAGGCAGCTGCCCTGAACCGCGCAGATTTGATGCAGCGGGAAGGGGATTACCCACCGCCGCCGGGATGCCCGGAATGGATGGGACTGGAGATTGCAGGTACGATTGTCGAGGTGGGCAAAGACGCGGCAGAAAAATCCAACTGGAAAGTAGGAGATAAAGTGTGCGCCCTGCTCGGCGGAGGCGGATATGCGGAATATGTCAATGTGAAATATGATATGTTGATGCCGGTTCCGGAGAATTGCTCTATGGTGGAAGCTGCTGCGATTCCGGAAGCATTTGCAACGGCATACCTGAATCTTTTTATAGAAGGAAAGATTCAGCCGGGGAATACGCTCCTTATGAATGCCGGAGCCAGTGGACTTGCAAGTGTGATTATTCCAATGGCAAAAGCATTTGGTGTGCGTGTGATTACGACGGTGCTTACAAAAGAAATTGCAAAGTCGATTGAGCATTTGCATGCAGATGTTGTGGTACACACGGACGAAATGGATATCGTGGAAGTGTTAAAGCAGCAATTGGAGGAAGGTCACGGGGTTGATGTGGCAATCGATTGTCTGGGCGGAGAAATTATGGGAAAATGTCTCCCATACCTGACACATGGTGCACGCTGGATTATGATTGCATCTATGGCAGGTCCGAAGACGGAGATTGATTTGGTGAATATCTTCAAGCGCAATGTTAGAATTATCGGAAGCACACTTCGTTCCAGAACGCCGCAGGTCAAGGCTGAGATTTTAGCGAGTCTTGTACGTGATGTTTGGCCGAAGGTCGCAGTCGGGGAAGTGAAACCAACAATCTATAAGACATTACCTATTACGGAGGCAGAAGCAGCTCACGACATTCTCTATCGTGGAGAAAACGTCGGAAAAGTTGTTTTGACCGTAGGAAACTAAAAAGAAGCCAACGCATGGACGGTTTGAACCGTTTGTGCGTTGGCTTTTACTTTACCTCATCAGTTGTTCTTTTGCGCCTCCAGCTCTGCGATACGAGCCCTTAAGCGTGCGATATCATCCTTTAAAGCCGTATTGTCATCCTTTAAAGTAGCGTTGTCGTCCTTTAAAGTAGAAATATCATCCTTTAAAGCAGCATTGTCATCCTTTAAAGCTATGTTGTCATCCTTTAGGGAAGTATTTTCTTCCGTAAGCGATGCTATCTGCTTGGTCATCCGTTTTATATCCCGTTTCACCGTGCGCTCATGTCTTTCTGCGGCTTCTCTGGCGAGACATTTTTGGCGGA
>ONED01000037.1 GCA_900316755.1 uncultured Eubacteriales bacterium | reverse complement strand
TCGTTCAGCCACCTGACCGAAAACAAGTTTTCGTCAGTTGTCTTTACTCAGCAGTCCTCAGTTTTTCGAAATTTTCAGGAATTTGTGTTTTTGTCATCTATTGTTTAATTATCAATGTTCTTTGTTGTCTCGCGACAACTCGTTTATAATATCAAATGTTTAAAAGCTTGTCAACAACTTTTTTAATTTTTTTAAAAAAGCGGAGAAAGAGGGATTTGAACCCTCGCGCCGGTTGCCCGACCTACACCCTTAGCAGGGGCGCCTCTTCGGCCTCTTGAGTATTTCTCCGAACTGCTTTTTTCATATGATATTTTCACCACAAATCTGTAGTGCAAGAGTTATTATACTAAACGATTTTTTCATTGTCAACCAATTTTTTAATTTTTTGTTTTAAAAGTGTTACTATTCACAGCCGATATGGATTCACAGACAGACTCGCCATGCTCGCATATAAGAGACTGTCGGTGAATCCATATCGAGCCTGCGAAGCAGGAACTCCACCTACATAAGCAGTCTTAGCTCTGTAAGGAGCGAGACCGGAGCCTCGAAGAGGCGACGAGTGCGCATGTGGGTGGAGGGCTGTGAATAGTAACTTAAAAGTTATCAAATGTTTATGTTATGTCTTTAATATAAAATATAAATTGGAAGGGATGGTGGCTCAATGACAATAGAAGAAATGAAGCAAAAGAAAAAAGAATATGGTTACACCTATTCCCAGATTTCAAAGCTTTCGGGTGTACCTTTGGGAACCGTACAGAAAATTTTCGGCGGTGCAACAGAATCTCCTCGTCACGAGACATTAATGGCCCTGACACAGATTTTCCGACCGAAGGATGTTCGCTACTCCTCTGGAAAGCCTTACTACTCGGACATGGTATGTGATTCTACTTCCTCCTACCAAGCGAAAAAGCATGGGGAATATACCGTGGAAGACTACTACGCGCTGCCGGATGACTGCCGGGCAGAATTGATTGACGGTGTATTCTATGATATGGCGGCGCCCCGGACCACGCACCAGATTATTGTCGGTGAGATTTTCATGCAGTTAAAGCTTTTTATAAAAAGCAAAAACAGTTTCTGTATTCCCATGATTGCTCCCGCTGCCGTCCAACTTGACTGCGATAACAAGACCATGGTGGAACCGGACATATTTGTTGTCTGCAATAACGACAAGATCCGTGATTACTGTTTCTATGGCGCACCGGATTTTGTAATAGAAGTTTTGTCGCCCTCCACTCGAAAAAAAGACATGATTACGAAGCTCAACAAATATATGAATGCAGGATTGACTTTCGCGAAGTTCTGGAATCTGCTGCATTTTTATATGAAAGCCCTTAGGGAATATAAGCACTTTGAAAAGAAAGCGGACGCATAAACAGCGACCCGCTCTCTTCAAATTACATTTCTCTATTTATCATATTACTCAACTTTGCAAATTCATGAAGGGTCAGTGCTTCTCCTCTTACGCCCGACCCTTTTCCGAGGCTTTCTATGGCGCGAATCAGCGCTTCCTTCGAAAGCAAAATCTCCGGCGAGTTATTCAGCCCGTTTGCCAGTGTCTTTCTTCTCTGATTAAACGAAGCACGGATAATCTGAAACATTAGCTTTTCATTGTCCACCTGTACCGGAGGTTCTTTGTGGCTTGTAAGCCGGATAACCGCAGAGCCCACACCCGGTCTTGGCATGAAACAGTTTGGCGGAACATTCGCTACGATATAGGCTTCTGCATAATACTGCACTGCCAGCGACAGCGCACCATAGTCCTTCGTCCCCGGACCGCTCTGCATTCGCTCCGCCACTTCTTTCTGTACCATGACCGTAATACTCTCCATCGGCACATGATTTTCATAAAGTCCCATAATAATCGGCGTAGTAATATAATACGGCAGATTTGCGACCACTTTAATCGGTCTTCCTCCGTTATATTCTTCTGCCAGCTTTGCAATATCTACCTTTAAAACATCCTCATTGATGACAGTCACATTATCGTATGCACTCAGGGTATCTTTCAAAATCGGAATCAGAGCTTTATCAATTTCCACTGCGACCACTTTGCGCGCTGCACAGGCCAGATACTGTGTCATCGTGCCGATTCCGGGTCCGATTTCCAACACCATATCGTCTTTTGTAATGTTCGCAGATGCAATGATTTTATCCAATACATGCGTGTCAATCAGAAAATTCTGACCAAATTTCTTTTGAAAAGAAAACCCATATTTCTGCAATATCTCAATTGTGTTCTGCGGATTCCCCAAAGTCGGTTCTTTCATAATGTTCCCTTTCCACACATTTTTGCATCGAAGCACAGATCGTTTCTGCCTTCCCGTATAATAACATAACGATTTCTTAACAACTGCTATACTAGGACGATATCCGGAATAATCGTTTTCCGTTTTGTTCTGTCTGCGCCACTACTTCTTCATAGGAAATTCCCTTCAGACTCGCAATCTCCTGTGCAACATACGGAAGATACAAAGAAGAATTACGTTTTCCGCGATAGGGAACCGGCGCAAGATAGGGACAGTCTGTTTCCAGTAAAATTTGCCGAAGAGAAGTCTCCTCCACGATTTCCTTCAGTTTCTTCCCATTTTTAAACGTAACAACGCCTCCAATGCCGATGAAAAATCCCATCTTCACATACTCTCTTGCAAGCTCTTTTGAATAAGAAAAGCAATGAATCACGCCGCGAAGTCCCTGTGCATATCTTTGCATGATTTCCAAAGTATCTGCTGCCGCATCCCTGCTATGGATAATAACCGGCAAATCCAGCTCTCTTGCGAGTGCAAGCTGCCTGATAAACCACTGTTTCTGAAGCTCATGGGATTCTTTCTCCCAGTAGTAATCCAGCCCGATTTCTCCGACCGCCACTACCTTTTCTTTTTGACACTGCTCTTTTAAGTAGGCAAAACGCTCCTCGTCAAGACACCCCACTTCATCCGGATGCAGCCCGACTGCCGCATAGACGAACGGATACTCATTCGCAAGGTCTACTACCTCTGTCACCGAATCCCAGTCTGCGGCACAATTCACAATCGTGCCAATCCCATTTTCCTGCATGGAGGACAGCACTTCCTCTCGGTCTTTCTCAAACTGTTCGGAATCATAATGTGCGTGGCTGTCAAAAATCATGGGTCTCACCTTTCATTTCCTATTATAGAATTTCTTTTCGAAGCTGCTCCGGTGTCTTCAGCGACAGCAATGCCGGGGCAATATCAAATACCGTCTTTGCTCCCCAGTCCTTCTTTTTGGCCAAACGGTAAGCTGCTCTTGCATAAGCGATCAGCACACTGGAAGTAAATTCCGGATTCGAATCTAATTTCAGAGAATATTCAATCACATGTTTGTTGCCGTCACATCCCGTCTCTCCGGTGCGGATTACAAAACCACCATGCGGCATCTTGTTGTGATTTGCTTTCAGTTCTTCTTCTGTAATGAACGTTACTGTAGTATCATAATCAGCAAAGTAATTCGGCATAGTCTTGATGGCTTCCTCAATTGCCGCAAGGTCTGCCCCCTCTTCCGGAACCACATAGCATTCTCTCAAATGTTTCTGTCTTGTGGTGAGCTGTGGCTCGCTTCCACTCCTTACTTCCTCCACAGCCGACTCAATCGGAACTGTATATTGAATACCATTTTTCACACCCGGAACACGGCGAATCGCATCTGAATGTCCCTGGCTTACACCCTTGCCCCAGAAGGTATAGGTACTCCCCTGCACCAAAATGGATTCTGCATAAATCCGGTTCAGAGAAAACATTCCCGGATCCCAGCCCACAGAAATAATGCTTACGTTATTTCCTTGCTGCGTCGCTGCGTCCACATTTGCAAAATACTCCGGAATCTTTGCATGCGTATCAAAGCTGTCAATCGTATTAAAATTTGCCGCAAGCTCCGGTCCCATCACCGGAAGGTCCGTTGCAGAACCGCCGCAAAGAATCATGACGTCCACTTCCCCTTTCAAGGAAAGCACATCGTCTAATCGTACCTTTTTCACGCCTTCTGTCAATACGTTTACCGTCTCCGGATTCCGCCGTGTTACGACTGCTGCCAATTCCATATCTTCGTTGCGACGAATGGCAAGCTCCACGCCACGCCCAATATTACCATATCCTACAATACCAATTCTAATTTTGCTCATTTTATTTCCTTCTTTCTGCTTTAACAAATTTCTGCCCCTGCCGGCATCTCTTTTTCCGGTGTCATAAGTGCCAGATTTCCCTCTGCATCCTCCGCACAAAGGAGCATTCCTTCTGACAACACTCCTGCCAGTTTTGCAGGCTTTAAGTTCACCAGTACCATCACCTTTTTGCCCACCATTTCTTCCGGTGTATAGTGCGCCTTAATGCCGGAAACAATCTGTTTTACCTGACTTCCGATTTTCACCTGAGAGCAAAGAAGCTTCTTGGACTTCTTCACTTCTTCACAGGCAATGATTTCTCCCACCTGGAACTGCATTTTTTCGAAATCTTCAAACGTGATTTCCGCCTTCGGTTCTATGTCGATGACTTTCTCTTTTGCATCTTCCTCCGCCGAACCTTCTTTAACGGAATTTTCTGCCGGATGAAGTGCCTCTACCTTTTCCATCACTTCATTTACATCCAGACGCGCGAACAAAATTTCCGGTTTGTCAGTTACCGCTCCGCCGTTTGTCTGCTTCAAAATCTTTTCGGCAGTCTCCGGCATAAAGGAAGATAACAGCCTTGCACCTTCTTCAATGCCGGAAATCAGATTGAACAGCACCGTTTCCAGTCTGTCTTTCTGTGCTTCCTCTTTTGCCAGTGCCCACGGCATCGTTTCGTCAATATACTTATTGCAGCGTTTAAACACATTAAAAATTTCAGTAATCGCATCAGCAACCCGAAGGCCATCCATCTTCGCATCCACCGCTTTTGCAGCACCGAAAACGACCGCCTTCAAATCTGCGTCCACATCCCCCGTTACGCCTTTATCAGTAACCTTTCCGCCAAAATATTTATTTGTCATGGAAATCGTTCTGTTTACCAGATTTCCCAAGGTATTTGCAAGGTCGGAATTCAGACGCTCCACCAAAAGCTCCCATGTAATCACACCATCATTTTCAAATGGCATTTCATGAAGCACGAAGTAGCGGACCGCGTCAACGCCAAACATCTTTACCAGCTCATCTGCGTAAATCACATTCCCTTTTGACTTACTCATCTTGCCATCTCCCTGGAGCAGCCACGGATGCCCGAAGACTTGTTTCGGGAGCGGCAAATCCAGCGCCATCAGGAATATCGGCCAGTATATGGTATGGAATCGGATGATGTCTTTTCCAATCAAATGCAGATCCGCCGGCCAGTTTTTCTGAAACTGTTCCGTACTCTCCCCGTCACAGTCATAACCAATCCCTGTAATATAGTTTGTCAACGCATCCAGCCACACATACACCACATGTTTCGGGTCAAAGTCCACCGGAATGCCCCATTTAAACGAAGTTCTCGATACGCAGAGGTCCTGAAGCCCCGGCAGGAGGAAATTATTCATCATCTCATTTTTGCGGGAAACCGGCTGAATAAATTCCGGATGGGTGTTGATGTGTTCAATCAACCGATCCGCATATTTACTCATTTTGAAGAAATACGCCTCTTCCTTCGCAGGCTGTACCTCCCGTCCGCAGTCCGGGCATTTTCCGTCCACTAACTGTGATTCTGTAAAAAAGGACTCACAGGGGGTACAGTACATCCCTTCATAATATCCTTTGTAAATATCTCCCTGGTCGTACAGTTTTTTAAAAATTTTCTGCACCTGTTTTTCATGATATTCGTCCGTCGTACGGATAAAATGGTCATACGAGGTATTCATCAAATCTGCAATTTCTTTTACCTGTGCCGCAACCTTGTCCACATATTCCTTCGGGGAAACGCCTGCTTCCTGCGCCTTTAACTCGATTTTCTGTCCGTGCTCATCTGTCCCTGTCTGGAAAAATACTTCATACCCCTGACTTCTCTTGTATCTCGCAATCGCATCCGCCAGTACAAATTCGTATGTGTTTCCGATGTGCGGTTTTCCTGATGTGTAGGCAATCGCCGTTGTCATATAAAACTTTTTCTTCTCCATTTTTTCTCCTCCATGAATCATAAAAAAAGCCACATCTCCTTTTTCACAAGCAAGAAGACGTGCTAAAGTTTCAAAATCCATACTTAAATATGAAAAAATCGTAACACAGGATACCGTTTCTGTCAAGAATGCAATCCATCGTTTGTTTTCGTAAAAACAGGGCACACTACCTTAAAAAGTGATTTTGCGATTTATGATGTACAAGGAGAATTTCCAATGAAGAAATCAACCCCCAAAAATAAGATAAGTTTATATAATCGATGGCTGAACGGAATCGAAGTAATCGGAAACAACCTGCCTCATCCGATTGCTCTATTCGCTATTTTTGCTATAGCTGTCGTGGTGCTTTCTGCCGTCTTTCATGCCCTTGGAATATCTGCTACCGGCGAACTGGTGTCCAACGGAACATTGCAGGAAACAACCGTCAAAGCAGTCAGCCTGCTTACGAAAGAAGGACTGACATATATGCTGACGAGTGCCGTCGACAACTTTACCTCCTATGCGCCCCTCGGCACAGTTCTTGCTGCAATGCTCGGCGTAGGTATTGCGGAACAATCCGGTCTCATAAGCACACTTTTAAAAGGCGCAGTAAAGATAACTCCTGCAAAATTCATGACGCCCGCAGTCATCTTTTTAGGCGTCATGTCCAATATCGCAAGCGATGCAGGCTATGTCATTCTGATTCCACTGGGTGCCATGATTTTCCGGGCTTACAAACGCCACCCCATTGCCGGGCTTGCCGCTGCATTTGCCGGTGTATCCGGGGGCTTCTCTGCAAACCTGCTCATCGGCACTCTTGACCCGCTTCTTGCAGGCATCACGCAGACTGCCGTTTCCCTGATTGACCCCAGTTACGAAGTGTCCATTATGGGAAACTATTTCTTCCTGTTTGTTTCGACCTTCTTAATCACCATTTTAGGGACATGGGTCACCGACAAAATAGTAGAACCGCGCCTGGAAGCATTTGACGGGGAAATATTGGAAACGGAAAACCTCTCTCTCACCAACATTACATCGTTGGAGAAAAAGGGACTTCGAAACGCCGGCATCGCCGCGCTCATCTATGTGGCTGTCCTTGTAATCGCATGCCTTCCTGCGGATTCCTTCCTGAGAAACGAGAACGGAACGCTGTTTGGAAATCCTGCTTCCCCATTTGTAAACAGCATCGTTATCTTGATAACATTTCTCTTTCTGCTGCCGGGAATCGCTTACGGAAAAACCGTCGGTGCATTTGCAAAGGAAAACGGGGTCTGTGAGGCAATGTCAAAATCCATGGCGTCCATGGGCTCCTTCCTTGCACTGGCATTTGTTGCTTCCCAATTTATTAACTATTTTAACTACACAAATATTGGGACGATAATTGCGTTGGCAGGCGTAAACTTATTTCAGAAAATGAGTATCGGACTGATTCCGCTCGTGATTATTTTTATCTTATTCACTGCGTTTATGAACTTGTTTATGGGTTCTGCCTCTGCAAAGTGGAATATTCTTGCGCCTGTATTTGTACCGCTGTTTATGCTGCTCGGTTACAGCCCGGAACTCTGCCAGCTCGCATACCGGATTGGGGATTCCGCTACCAACATCATCACCCCTGTAATGACTTATTTTGCCGTCATCCTCACCTTCGCCAGACGGTATGATAAAAATGCCGGTATCGGTACGCTCACAGCAACCATGGTGCCGTATTCCATTGTATTTTTGACAGGCTGGATTCTGCTGATAATTCTCTGGCTGATGCTTGGACTCCCCATCGGTGTCGGAACCGGTATCCTTTATACAGCGGGGTAAACTTACAGTCTGCCTTAGAGCATACCGGGCTCCAAACCGGAAAGGCACCGGCACCCAAGGGCGTTCACGGGCTATTCATGTTTAGTTATCTTAGTTTTTCTTAGTGCTTTGTTTGCAAAAAATCACGGATGAAAAGTATGTTTAAACAGACGGGGAAATGCGCAAAGGGAAGGGACTGCAAGAACTGGGCGAAAGATTCCGGAAAGTCTAAACAACTGCTTTCAGAGATGTTATTCAGCCGACGCAACAACAACTCGTTTCACTCAAACAATTTGTTGCGTCGGCTCATTTTCTGAAATGCAGTTGTAAGACTTTAAACGGAATCTTTCGATGTCCTTGCAGTCCCTTCCCTTTGCGCATTCCCCTGACTGTGAGTTTACTTTTCATCTGTGCAATCAATTCTTGCAAACAAAGCACTTAGAAAAACTTGATGGCGAAACTCTAAATAGCCCGTGAACGCCCTTGGGTGCCGGTGCCTTTTTTTTGGGGTAGAGCCCGGTATGCCATAAGGCTGAACTTCCATTCCTTTCTCATACTCTCGGCTTGTTTTTCATAAAATGAAAGAAAAACGATTGGGAGTATTTATGAAACGAAAAAAAAGACTTTTTCTGCTTTGCCTGTCATTTATCATTTTGCTTTCCGGCTGTTCCAAGATTTCTACCTTGACCAACGCCGATGCCGCCTTCGAAAACTTTACGCTGACCTTATTTCAGCAGGATGTATCCTCTACTACTTTGGGGCTTCATTACACGGTGCAAAACCCGGAAAATTACGGCATTACAGAATCCGACGTTACATATGGAGAATTCAGTACAGACACCTCCTCCGCTCTTGCCACACTGGAAAACTGTCAGGCTGCTCTCGAAAAATTTCCCTACAAAGCACTTTCCGAGGAAAACCGTCTTACCTATGATGTACTTTCTTCCTATTTAGAGACCTCAAAAGAAGGGGTTCCCTACACCCTTTACGAAGAACCTTTAAGTCCGGTTACCGGAATCCATGCACAGCTTCCTGTATTGCTTTCGGAATATCCTTTCTATACAGAAGAGGATGTCATCACTTATTTAAGACTCATCGAAACGACCCCGGACTATTTTGATTCCCTGATTGCATTTGAACAGCAGAAAGCAAAGTCCGGTCTTTTTATGGCAGACTATACTGCAGATGAAGTGATAGAGCAATGTAGTGCTTTCCTTACCATGGGAGAAGATAATTATCTGTTGTCCACGTTTGAAGAACGCCTTGACGCTCTGGAAGACCTATCTTCAACCACCAAAGCAGATTACCTTTCTAAAAACCGAACGCTACTTACATCCGCCGTTCTTCCCGCTTATCAAGAACTGGTTTCAGCTTTGATAAAATTAAGAGAGACGGGTAAAAATACACAGGGACTTTGCTACCTTCCCGGCGGAAAAGAATATTATTGTTACCTTGCCGCACGGGAAACCGGCTCTTCCCGATCCATGGCAAAACTGATGACGTTGATTCAAAGACAGCTCGCCGATGACCTTCTTGCCATGCAAAATGTGCTGAAAGAATATCCTTCTATCACAGAAAAATCGGCATCTGCATCCTCTGTGCCCTTCGCATCGCCCGACTTGATTCTTCGCGATTTACAGAGCAAAACTACAAAGACCTTTCCGGAATCTCAGGCCGTCAATGTAGAGGTAAAGTATGTCCCATCCGCTCTGGAGCCATACTTAAGTCCCGCATTTTACCTGATTCCGGCTATCGACAATACCACAGACAATGTCATATATATCAATCAGGCGCATTCTCTGGATGACCTTCGCCTGTTTACCGCGCTTGCCCATGAGGGATATCCGGGACATCTCTACCAGACCACCTACTATGCGTCTCAAAACCCGAATCCGCTCCGCACTCTTTTTAACTTCAAGGGTTATGTGGAAGGCTGGGCCACTTATGCGGAAATGTGTTCCTACTACCTTAGTTCACTGGATAAGCCCTATGCGACACTGCTTCAAAAAAACAGTTCCCTGATTCTGGGACTCTACGCCATGGCCGACATCGGAATCCATTACAACGGATGGAATTTAGAGCGAACCCGGCAGTTCTTTGGCACTTACGGAATGGAAGACGAAACCGTGATTCAGGAAATCTACGAACTCATTATCGGCGACCCGGCAAATTATCTCGCGTATTATGTGGGATATGTGGAAATTCTGGAATTAAAACGGGATATGATAGAAAAAGAAGGGGCACAATTCTCCCAAAAAGGTAGGTCCGGCCCCTTTTGATATTGTAAGAGAGCAGCTTGGAGTTTCCAATTAGCCTTGCCGACGCATGGGAAACCTCACGCCCAACGCCAATCGGGCGGACGGCGCAAGGGGCTTCAGGCTCTGACAGACCCAAGGCTCCAAGGTTTGAGCTTTCTGCAAGTCACTTATGTTTCCCTTAGTGTCCAATTTACAAAAAATCATGTATGCAAAGCAAACTTCGCAACTAAAAGGGTCAAAGTTTCCTTGGGATTCAAAACTTGGCGAGTAATTCCGGTAAAGACTATGCAGCTGCATTCGGAGAGATGATTTTGGCAGCGTGTCTACAACTCGCTCTGCTCAAACAATTATCCACGCTGCCATCTTTTCCTCATTGCAGCTGTAAGTCTTTGCACGGAATTACTCAAAGTTGTTTCACTCCAAGGGAACTTTGAACCCTTTGTTTGCGAGTTCACTTTGCATACATGTAAAAAATTCTTGTAAATTGGACACTTAGAGAAACTTGGGACTGAAGCCTTGCTCAAACCTTGGAGCCTTGGGTCTGTCAGAGCCTGAAGCCCCTTGCGTCGTCCGCCCGATTGGCGTTGGACGTGAGGTTTCCCATGCGCGGAAGGCTGATTGTAACCCGTGAGGTTTCCCATGCGCGGAAGGCTGATTGTAACCTCTTCACCCTGCCAGCCATACGCTGGCCGCAATTCCGGCCAGTGTGGCGGTAAGAGCGCCTATAAGCGTATACCGCGTCTTCTTAATCTTGGCTGTCATGAAATATACGCTCATGGTATAGAAAATCGTTTCTGTACAACACATCATAATAGAAGCAATGAGTCCGATTCTGGAATCCGTCCCATATTCCTTAAAGATATCCAAAACCAGCCCGGTCGCTGCCGAAGAGGAAAACATCCGCACAATCGCAAGCGGAACCAATTGCCCGGGGAATCCGAGGTGGGACGTAAATGTTCCGATTATTTCTGCAAGAAAATCCAAAAATCCGGAAGCACGCAGTACTCCTACCGCCACCATCAGCCCGATGAGCGTCGGCATGATTTTGATAACCGTGGCAAATCCTTTCTTTGCGCCCCTGACAAATTCGTCGTAAACATTTACCCGCATGGATATTCCATAAGCCACAATTCCAAACAGAACAATCGGTATGATAAAATCACTGATATACAATAAAAAAGACATAGTGCCCTCCTAAGAAAAGTTCACTATATCTTATGCGTTTCTTTTTTACTTCATGTGCAAATGTAGTGGTTCTCAAATCGTAAACCGGATTTCCCTTCCGGTACGCTCATAACGGCGATACTTCACGCCTGCTGCATCCATCATTCTCTTGGAAGCAATCGTAGCCGGAGTATCTGCGTATTTATCGCTGTCGTAGATGATTTCTTTAATGCCCGACTGGATAATCGCTTTCGCACACTCATTACAGGGGAACAGACAAACATACAACTTTGCTCCATACAGGCTTCCGCCGCTGTAATTCAAAATTGCATTCAGTTCACTGTGCGCAACATAAAGATATTTCGTTTCAAGCGGATTTTCTCCTGTCCTCTCCCAGGCAAACTCATCATCCGAACATCCCGTGGGAAAACCGTTATATCCCATGGAAAGAATCTTATTGTCCTGACTTACAATGCAACAACCCACCTGCGTATTCGGGTCTTTGGAACGCATACCGGAAAGTATGGCAACTCCCATAAAATATTCGTCCCAAGAAATATAATCCTTTCTTTTTCCACTCATTTCTTTCTCCTCTGCATCATTTGTGGCGTAAACGTTTTAGTTTCTTCCAAGTGTCTATTCAATCATTCCGATTCTGCGGACATGGCGTTCATCGCCGGAAAACGGTGTGTTCAGAAAGGTATCCACAATCTTAACCGCCAGCTCCGGTCCAAGCACCCTTCCGCCCAGAGCAATCACATTTGCATCGTTGTGCAGTCTTGTCGCCTCCGCAGAAAAGCAGTCGGAACAAAGCGCGCAACGAATTCCTTTCATCTTATTAGCTGCGATTGAAATCCCGATACCGGTCCCGCAAATCAGAATTCCCTTGTCACATTCTCCGTCCAGCACGGCCTGTCCTACTTTTCTTGCATAAATGGGATAATCCACAGATTCTCCGTCACACCCGAAGTCCCTGTATGGGATGTTCTTCTTATCCAAATATTTTAAAATCTCCAGTTTCAATGCATAACCGCCGTGGTCACATCCAATTCCTATCATACGTGTTTTGCCTCCTCATTCAGTTTTTCAGCTAATTTCCCAATCAGTTCTTTTAATAATTCGAAATTTTCCCCATACACAACCAATGGTTCTCCGGGAGAAGAGTGAACAACCCGTTCATCTTCAATATACTCGCTTAAAGTATACACATTTTTCACATGCTCGTATTCAGAAACAATTTTCCATTTCTGCGTTTCTTCAAACGTTAGGACAAGCGTTTCGTCATCCAGGTCTTTCTCGTCAAATGCAGTCGCTTCGTGTGTTTCCAAAGTCATCTGCTGGCTTCTCATGATTGCTTCCGCTTTTTGATTCGCCGGCTCCGGAAAAAGAACCACCATACCGCGCGAGCCAATCTCATACTCCTGCGTAAGGCTCTGATGCCTTAGAAGCTCTGCAGCCATCGGTCCTCTGCAATTGTCACTATTACTTACAAACAGAATTCGTCTGTACTTTTGCAGCTTCGTAATCTCTTGCGCCTGTATCGTATGATGCCCCGCAGCTTTCTCCAGACGATTCATAATCGCATTCCCGATTCCTGCCTCGTCAAACACTTCGCTGTAAATATAGCTGACGTCTTCCTCATCAAATTCCCGCAACACCTTGTACAAATTTTTTGCAATGGAATGTTCATTACTCCTCGTCCCGATATTTTTCACCACTCCGGCGGTATAAGAATTCACCGTTTCGTTCGTAGCGATAATACCGACCCGGTATCCCAGACGAGTCTGTTCATATGCAATCTGCTTAATCGCCTTGACGACCTCCCCGGTCTCGCCTTCCACAATCATCAGCTGCGCTTTGGGTGCATAATGCCGGTATTTCATCCCCGGTGCTTTTGGTGCCTGACCGCTGTCCTCTGAAATCAGGGTCTGGTCGATTGTGACCTCGCCAATGACTTCCTCAAGCATCTCCTTTGTAATCGCGCCCGGTCTCAAAATCATCGGCGGTTCCACCGTCATATCTAATATAGAAGATTCTACTCCGATATCTACGCTTCCGCCATCCAGAATCATATCAATCTTACCGTTTAAATCATCCGCCACATGCTCGGCACTGGTGGGGCTCGGTCTGCCCGATGTATTAGCACTCGGTGCAGAAACAAAACCTCCGCCTGCCCGGATTAACGCCAATGCAATTTCATCTGCCGGCATGCGGACAGCAACCGTACGGAGACCCCCTGTCGTACCGAAAGGCACCCGGTCTGTCTTTTCAAAAATAAGCGTCAGCGGACCCGGCCAAAAAACCTCCATGACCTTTCTTGCTTTCTCAGATACTTGAAGTGCAATGGTATCAAGCTTCTCCACATCCGCAATATGAACAATCAGTGGATTATCAGACGGTCTGCCCTTGGCGGCATATGTTTTCTTTGCCGCCGCTTCATCCAGCGCATTGGCTCCCAATCCATACACCGTCTCCGTCGGGAAAGCAACCAGTCCTCCCTTTCTCAGCACCTTTCCTGCTCTTTTCATGATTTTTTCGTCAATATGAAGTTTGTCAATTTTTTCAATTCGCGTTTTCATAAGGCTTATTATAACATCATTTCTTGCATTATTCAAGAACGCTGGTCGAAGTTGATTTCTATCCATTTTAAAATGCCATTGCAGATGGTGGATGCCAGTTCCTCCTGATAGCTTTCCGTCACAAGTTTTTCTGCCTCCCCCGGGTTACTTAAGAATCCACACTCCACAATAATTGTGGGAACCTCCGTCTTTTTCAAGAGGTAGAACGTTTTGTTTGCCTTGATTTCTCTTGTGTTCTCACTGTCAAGTTTCTTTAGTTCCTCCTGCATAATCGCAGCGGCTCCTTTACTTTCCTCCGAGTCTGTATAGTAAAAAACCTGTGCCCCTTTGATGCTTGCATCCGAATAACTGTTTTGATGAATACTGACCACGATTGCCGGTTTAACTTCGTTGATAAAGCTGACCCGTTTTTTCATATCTGCCATTTTCGTCTCCTCAGCCTTATCCTCTTCTCTTGTCATCACCGTCTGAATCCCCTTCTCCTCCAGACATGCTTTTAACTTCTTTGCAATCTGAAGATTCAGGTCCTTTTCCAGCGCATCATTTACTCCGACTTTACCGGGGTCCTCCCCGCCGTGCCCTGCATCGACGATGACAATCTTCTCCGTTTCCGTTTTTTCCTGAAGCTCTCCGTTTGTCACCAACCGGCTTAGTTTCATACTGGCGGCAATCATTCCCAAAAGCAACAATAATGTCATGCATAACTCAATTTTCCGTTTTATCATATATCTCCATTTACCCCGGCTTTTCTTTTTCTACATATTAAAGATATATGAAAAAGAAGGACCGATTATTCAGTCCTTCTTTCGTAAAACTAATTTACATACCTTAAAATGAGGTCCCACGTACTCGATTTTTCAAAGCCAAGCCGCCACGCAGCAGTACCTGCAAGGTCGTTCTCTTTCATCAGCTTTAATTTTGCCTCTAACGCAGCCTCGTCCTCTAACCAGATTTTATAAGTAGCGCCGTCTGATTCCCATTGTGCATAATTCTGCCCGGTCGCTTCATCTACCACAATCTGGGCTCCCGCATTAGCAATGACCTGTTCCGCCTCGCTCATACCATAGGCCGCACTTGTTACTTTCACGCCGTATTCTGCTGCCTCTGTCCCTGCTTCTTCGGCAAGCTCCCCTTCTGTTTTGGGAACCTCCTTCCACAGCCTTGTGAAAAACGGAACCGCATTAATGGTTTTTTCCTTTGGGACGACCTTCAGGGTCGCTTCAATGCCTTCTTTCACGAAGTTTAACGACGCTACCGGACCACTTTCGTAAGAACCACTGTAATGTTCATCATATCCCATGATAATCACGTAGTCAGCTACGTTTCCTTGTTCTTCCAAGTGATACTGTGTGTTGTACCCTTTCGGGACATAATTGTCCACTGACAAAACAATCCCGTTTTGCCTGCATTTCAAAGAAAGTTCACGGATGAACTGAATATAATGCTCGCCGCACTCCTTTGAAATCTTTTCAAAATCCACATTAATTCCGTCTATATTTGTTTTGAGCGCCTCTGCAATCAGCTGATTAATCAAATTTTCGCGGCTTGAGGTACGACTTAAAAGCTCATAGGATTCTTCATAAGAATCAATCCCGCCATCAAAGTCCCTTACCAGTGCCCAAACTTCTATATTCGACTGATGGGCATAATTCACATATTGCGAACTTGCCAGGGAATTAATATTTCCCTTTGTATCAGCTACCGTGAACCACGTCGGCGAGATGGTCGTAAGACCCTTCGTCTTGGCTATCATCGACAGTACACTGTCGTTGGCATTTCGGTTTGTTACCACATGCCATGCTAAATTGATTGTGTAGTCTTTCGAAATATTCGGATAAATCTGCTCCTGAAACTCCCTTGAAGTCGTTTTCACAGTGATATTCTTCAAACAGCTCGTCTTAATATACCCAATGTAGCCGTCCTCTGTGCGGACTTTCTTCCAGTTATCCTCATCCTCGATTACAATAACTTTTTCCTTTTTCGACACATCTGTCAAGATGGGGCTTTTAACACCGCCGCGATATCTTACCTGTGTGTCTCTTTTTACTGTAGCAACCGTCGTTTCTCCCCAGTCGCTTACAATCATTACCCTTCCGGGTTCCTCTTCTGTCTTTTCATAAGTATGGAAATCAATATTGGTATACTTCTGCACAAACTCGAGTGCGATGTAAGCAACATTTCCCTCCATTTTCAGAATGGTGTAACCTTCACTCTTTTTTTCCTTCTGAAGCGTATACTCCGCGCTTCCGACACCGGCTGTAATCGTCCCTTCCGGCAAGGTGTACAGCAAAACATTTTCATTATAATCGACATAAAACCGGTCGTTCAGATAATCCCGTACAACCGGGTACTCTACGTATGCTTTTCCGTCAAGCACGATACCCTTTGCACCAAGTACCTCATTGTCGATAATCACAGCAAGCTGATCTTCTTGTTCTATTCCATAATATTCTTTCAAATCCGCTTTTTCTTTCGATGGTCCATATTTTTTTAATAAAAAGGCTCCTCCGATAACACCTGCTATAATAATCACAAAGAGAGTAAGCTTTAACGCCAGATTCTGTTTTCTCTTTTTTCTGGCACGGGCTCTTCTGATTCTGTTTTGATTCGTATTTTCTGTCTGTGGTCTGTTTTTTTCTTCCATAAAGCACCTCCTGCTCGACCTTATTATACCAACATTTTGTGCACTCGTCATTAACTATTTCGACAAATTTCACAATCCTAAGAAATAATTAATTCTCTACGCCAGAGGGGTATCCCACATAAGATTAACTGTTCTGAATGTTGTGAAATGACAATTCTTTCATATGACCTTTTTCGTCCCAGACATAATCCCTCATATACGTCTGGTCCTCCCTCACCATATGGGCCGTCACAATCTGCATAGGACTCGCGGGATAGTTGTTCAGTCTCATACTCACTCCGGACCGTTCATACATCTCCAACTCCGCATAAAATTTTTTGTACTTTTGTTCTGCCATCTTGGTCTCCTCCTTCATTTGGTAACTATGACATCGTTTTTACTCGATAACCCTTCATTCCCTGAGGTTTCTAATGTGATATATTATTGAATTATCTAATATCTCACAAGAAGATAGAATCTCCAATTTCTAATTTCCGGATGTCCTGATTCGATTTAAATCTATTGAAATGATTTCCGATTCGCAAGTAAAATCAGTTCTGTTTTACTTTGATAAATCCAACAATGGATTTTAAGAAACGAGAAATTATACTGAAAATAATAAAATAAAATGTAAAACCTTCCCTCCTTCTTCATAAAGCATAGCTACCTATCAAGCTATCTTCCTGTAACTAGATTATAAGCACGGTCAGGCAGAATTTGCAAGATTGTTTTTGTTTATAACTAAATATCTTAAAACGCCCTTGATTTTCCAGTGTTTACACACTTTTCCACGCACTTTTCCACATTGTATGAACAATTATCCACATGGTTATCCACATTTTCCACACGCAAATTGTTTATAACCTTCTTTTTTTCCTGAAAAAACTTGAAAAAACTTTATAGAAATTTTCTTTACATATTTTTCGTTTTTGTTTATACTAATACAAATGACAGATATATTTTAAGATAAGATAGGAAGTGATGTTATGAAGATTGAAAAACTGAATGACAATCAAATACGCTGTACACTCACACGCGCTGATTTGGCTGACCGCCAGTTAAAGCTCAGCGAATTAGTCTGTGGTTCCGAGAAGGCAAAATCACTTTTCCAAGATATGATGAGGCAGGCAGCTTCCGAATTTGGGTTCGAAGCAGAGGATATGCCGATTATGATTGAGGCAGTTCCTGCATCTTCAGACTCCATCGTTCTCATTATTACGAAGGTCGATGACCCTGAAGAGCTCGATTCAAGATTTTCAAGATTTGGTTCTTCCTGGAATGAGAGTGAATCCAGAAAACATAATATATTAGATAAATTAGAAGGGGCAGAGGATATTCTTGACTTACTGCAGAAAGTAAAAGAAGCTGTGACAGAACCTCCAAAGCAGCTTGCAAAAGAAGGTGAAGATACCAAGGCGCCAAGGACGCGCTTATTTTCCTTTGCTACCCTTGACAGTGTAATCCACGCATGCCATTTATTGAATACCGTATACCATGGAGTCAATACATTATACAAAGATGCAGAAGATGATGTTTACATCCTTGCTCTTTCACAATCCGGGCATTCTGCAAATGAATTTAACAAAATTTGCAACATGCTTTCCGAATATGGCTCTGCTGAAAAAGCCACCTGTGCTTTAATTGCCTTCCTGGAAGAGCATTGTGAAGTGATTGTAGAAAAGTGTGCGGTGCAACAGTTAGGCATGATTTAAGGATGAAATCAAACGGGCTGTTACAAAACCGGTTTTTCTGTTCCGATGTAGGGAACGACAAAACCGACTTTGTAACAGCCCGTTTTCAATTTTTATGCATTAAGAGATGCGTTCATTTTTTCCACTAACAAATCCGCATCAATGCCATGCACCATCGCAGCTTCTTCTATCGTCTCTGCCTGTGCGGATGGACAACCTAAACAGTGCATTCCAATTTCCATCAAAATCGGTGCTACAACCGGAGCTACTCCAAGAAGTTCACCAATCGTCATGTCTTTTGTTACTTTCACAGCCATTTTGACTCCTCCTTTTGTTTCTCGCTTTCTTATTATAATACCATTTTTCTATTTTATCAATTCTTTTTGCACAGATATAAATCGTCTGAATTGTCGGAAAATTTTCCCTCATATTTTGACTACTTAAAAGTCAATCTTTTTTTCGCTTTTTTTCGACAAAATCGATTTTTTATCATATCTCTACAAAACGCCTGTTCTTTTTTCTTAAAAAATAATCCACATTTTCCACCCAATTTTGTGTGGATAATGTGGATAACTTTGTGTATAACTTGATTTTATCACGTTTTTTTCAGTTGAAAATGTGGATAACTTTCTTTCTACTTTTCTACACGTTCCGACAAGAAATTTCAATTTTGTTAAATTTGTACAACCCAAGCCTTCCGTATAAAATCTCAACTTTTAAAACATTCTGCGAATTGTAATAATTTTTGCATATCTTGCATTCGAGTAACCAATACCGCGTCTTTCATCAATCGCATTGATAATCTTTCCATCTCCGGCATAGATTCCCACATGCCCGGAGTAGCAAATCACATCTCCCGGTAAAATTTCACTATAACTTACCTCATATCCTGCATTTCTCATATAATAGGAAGAGCGAGGCATAGAAATTCCGAAATATGCATAAACAGATTTCACGAATCCGGAACAGTCGGTTCCTCTTGTCAGGCTTGTTCCGCCATAGACATATGGATTCCCAAGGAACTGTCTTGCATAATCAACCACTGCCTGTCCCTTTGCTTTCAACTCAGCCTGACGCATTGCTTCCTCAGCGGCGAGCCTTTCCTGCTCTCTGGCAAGTCTCTCCTGTTCTTTTGCCAGCCTTTCTGCTTCTTCCCTGGCAAGTCTCTCTGCTTCCTCTTCTATCGTTTCTCCCACCGAAAAACAATCCGCAAACATTTCCTCATCTAATTCGGCAAGCTCCGCTTCCAAGTATGTTTCCTCTAAAAATGCTTTCGCAAATTCTGTGGCATCTTTTCCGGAAATCAGGTCTTCCGTTTGAACAAATCCTTCCACATTTCCGGAGGAAATCCTCGTCCAGACACCGCTTTTTTCCAGTACCTTAACCAGCGCATTTTCATACAGTTTTCCAACCGCTTCACTGTCTTCCTTTGCTTCACTTCTTACAGTCAGAATTTCTCCCGTGGCTACTTTCGCAACTGCCTTTCCAAAAAGCATCTGATCTATCTTTATCTCGTCTGCACTTGCAATCTGAATGGTTTTCTCTTTCTTCGTATTATCCGAAATCCCGGCAACCACATTCAGCAATGTACTCTGTTTTATCTCTTTTCCAGACTTTGTCGGTTGAAAAAAGGATCCCATATCCGCCGCGCTCGCCTGCCCGACTGAAACAAAAACAGTTCCTGCTACGGCTGCTATCATCAATCCTTTTTTTACAAATTTGGAATTCATAAATACCCCCGTTACAACTTTTTTAATAATTGTTACACAAATGTTAAATTTGTTACATTGTCATTCTAACAATATTTTGACAGGATGTCAACAAATTTTTGAATTCTATATTGACAAAAATACATTTTCAAGATAACATAATTACAGTAATTGTTATTATTATTGTTTTGAAAGGAGGATTCTATTGGCAACGTTAAAATACAGCAGACAAAGGGAAGCCATCAAGGACTATCTTATCAGTACGTACGACCATCCGACTGCCGATACGGTCTACTTAAATGTAAAACAAGAGCATCCGAATATCAGCCTCGGCACGGTCTATCGCAATTTAAATCTGCTGGCCGAGATTGGGGAGATTAATAAAATTACAACCCCATACGGCGGAGACCGGTTTGACGGACATACGGACCCTCACTACCATTTCTGTTGCACCAAATGCGGAAAGGTCATTGACCTCGATTTAAAAAAGTTGCACTGGGTAAATCAGGAGGCTGAAAAAAACTTTGATGGAACCATCGAGAGTCACTCCATGATGTTTTACGGCACATGTGGAGGATGCCTGAAGGCAGCCGCTGAAAACGAATAAAATAATTTTTCGGAAAAGCTGTTGACAAGGTATGCGGGATATGGTAAATTAATATCAGTAATAATTACTATTATTAGCGAGAAAAAATAAACAAAAAAGGAGATTAAAACGATGAAAAAATTTGTATGTACAGTATGTGGTTATGTTCATGAAGGAGATTCTGCACCGGATCAGTGTCCAATCTGCAAAGCACCTGCAGACAAGTTTAAAGAACAGGTTGGTGAAAGAGAATGGGCTGCAGAACATGTTGTTGGTGTAGCTAAGGGCGTTAGCGAAGATATTCTTATGGATCTCCGTGCAAACTTTGAAGGAGAATGCTCCGAAGTAGGTATGTACCTTGCAATGGCCAGAGTTGCTCACAGAGAAGGTTATCCGGAAATCGGTTTATACTGGGAAAAGGCAGCTTGGGAAGAAGCAGAACACGCTGCAAAATTTGCTGAATTATTAGGCGAAGTTGTGACAGACAGTACAAAGAAGAATCTGGAGATGAGAGTTGATGCAGAAAATGGTGCTACTGCAGGTAAATTTGACCTTGCAAAACGTGCAAAAGCTGCAAACCTTGACGCTATTCACGATACCGTTCATGAAATGGCAAGAGACGAAGCTCGACACGGCAAAGCATTTGAAGGTCTGTTAAAGAGATACTTTGGCTAATCTACAAGCCATGCAGAGATAAAATAGCCGGAGGTGAAGGTTCACACATCTCCGGCTATTTCAAACTGATAACAATCAATAACAAGGGGGGATTTTACCATGTCAAAATATGCAGGAACAAAGACAGAGAAAAATTTAATGGAAGCATTTGCCGGAGAATCTCAGGCACGCAACAAATATACTTATTATGCTTCCGCTGCCAGAAAAGCAGGATTCGTACAGATGGCAAATATTTTTGAGGAAACTGCTAATCAAGAAAAAGAACATGCAAAAATGTGGTTCAAGGAATTTCACGGAATCGGCGATGTTGCAGCAAACTTAGAGGATGCTGCAGCCGGTGAAAATGAAGAGTGGACCAGTATGTATGCTCGCATGGCACAGGAAGCCAGAGAAGAAGGATTCGAAGAACTGGCTGCAAAATTTGAGGGGGTAGCAAAGGTTGAGGCTGCTCATGAGAAGCGTTACCTCAAATTATTAGAAAGCTACAAGAACGACGCAACTTTCAAAGGCGATGCTCCTTTGGGATGGAAATGCAATAACTGCGGTTACATACACGAAGGACCGGAAGCTCCGGAAGTATGTCCGGTATGTGCACATCCGAAGGCATACTTCGAAAGAAAAGCGGAAAACTATTAAGAAGTATAATTAAAGATGAGGCTGTCGCGATAGCCTCCTCTTTTTACTTCTCTACAATCAATTCATATCTCACCAGTGCTTCATTCCACTTCCGGTAATCTTTTTCTTTACTGTGGTCTGCCAAAATCCCAAGTCCTTTTAAGTATCCTGCAAGATAATTCGTTACCTTCACGGCGCCGGAATGATTTACATGATCCCCTTTGTCGCGGGTATCCTCTTTCCAGTCAATCTGAACCACATCGTTTTGAAGGTTCAAATCCACATATTCACAGCCTAATTCCTCTGCCAGTTCTGAAACCGCATTGTGCCTTCCATAATTCCAATTCTTACTGCTGGGCGTACTCCAGAGGATAAAGCGGGCGCCCCGTTCCTCACAGTATTGCTTAATTTCTTTCACATATTCTGCATTCTGCTCCGGAATCGCTGCCACTTCATCCGTAGGCTCCATATATTCCTTGCCTGAGCCGGAGCGGATGCGATTACTGTAGATATATCCTTTATAGTCATCCGTCCACGTAAAGCGGGGACCTTTGGAAAAATCCTTCCACTCAAACGATTTCCAGCGGTTATGATAGCGGAACACCGAAAAAATATTGCATATATTTTCACAGGCGGCCTGCGTCTTCGTCCCCTTTCGGAAAATTGCATTCGTTTCCAGAATCACTACCTTCGGCTTTTGATTCAGATACGCCCGCTGCAAAAGGGTCTTTGTGTATTTCAAACGCTGCGCACTTGTGCCGCACACATAAGAACTAAAACCGGTTTTCTTCCACAACTCCATTGGGATAATGGAGGAGTAAGATTCGCTGTCTCCCAGCACAAGTACGTCTATCGAATTTTCCCGTTCACCTAAAATCCCGGTTGCCGCAGCCTCTTCCTCCCAAAACTTACTTTTGTCTTTTCTGTTTTTAGGAACAAATATCAAGGAAGCAACAAGAAGTAAAATCGCAAGTCCCAATACAAAGACTGCTATTTTTAAAGCTCTTTTCCTGTAAACCATTTTCAAAACCTCCTAAAACTCCGCATAAATCGGCTCTACCGGCACATAGCCCTCTCCATACGCCCCGAAAATCACCACAAACAGAATCAATGCATACCAAATCGCAAACCGCACCACCACGTTTTTGGCTGCAATCTTTTCGCGAATATGCACCCCGCGTTCCTGGGTGAAACTGATTATAAAAATCAGTAACAGTGTAAATGCAACAATCCCAAAATCTTCCGGATCCATGCCATATGCAAAAATAGAACCATCCCGCAGCGCCGTCAACCGGAATTGCGTCATCATTTTCCCAAACATCACAAATCCTGCCCTCAGGCTCTCCGCGCGGAAAAACATCTCCCCGATGCAGACCAGAACGGTCGTCCGGACAATCTGTAAAAGGCGGTAAGGCTTGCTGCTTCTTTTAATATGAAGCTTTTCCGTTATCCGAATCACCGTAGGTTCTATGATACTGCCGCACAGAATCAGCACAAAATGGTACATTCCAAAGAAAATGTAATTCCATCCCGCGCCATGCCACAGACCATTGCAGAGCCATACACAAAACAGAGCAATTGAGCCTGCAAGCAATGGACCGTAATGGTTGCCGATTCGTTTTCTTGCCTTCGTTGTCAGTTTCTTCAACGGTTTTGACATAGATAAGGGATAAAAAATGTAATCCTTAAACCAGGTTCCCAGCGTAATATGCCATCTCTTCCAGAATTCTGAAATTGTTTTGGAAAAGAATGGTCTCCGGAAGTTTTCCGGCATCTTTACTCCGAAAATCTGTCCGGTACCAATGACCAAATCCATTGTCCCTGAAAAATCCATATAAAGCTGCGCTGTGTAGGCAACCGCGCCCAGGGCGGCAATCAGCCCGTCATACCGGGCGTAATTCGTATAAATATTCTCTATCATCAGATTCAGCCGGTCTGCAACCACCAGCTTCTTCATCACACCAAGCAGAATCCGCTGCAACCCAAACACCACATTCTGATAGCGAAGCGGCGCCGCCGCCCAAAGCTGCCCGGCCGTATCCTCGTAGCGGCAAATCGGTCCTTCCATAATTTGCGGAAAGAATGCCATAAAGAGTGCCAGCCGGAACAGATTCCGGTCCGCCTGTATTTTTCTCCGGTACACATCAAATAGGTAAGATACCGCCTGCATCGTGTAAAACGAAATTCCAATCGGAAGCAGGAATCTCGGTATCTCCACCGACACGGACAGCCCCAAAAGCTTCATAAGGGAATTCAGATTTTGTGCAAAAAACGGACTGTATTTCAGCACCAGAAGGATTCCAATATGCAATAGGACTCCAAACGTGACCACCCTTCTCTGCCTAAAAAGATACTGTTTTTTAATCTCCTTTTTCTGCTCCTTCGGAGCTGTTTCCAGTGTTCTGTCACACTCTCCCTGAATATCCGAAAGCCACATCCCCAGATGATGAACAGAAAGGGTAGAAAACAGCAAATATACAATGAGCTTTCCGCTGACTGCCCAGAAAAACACATAGCTGGCAAGGAGCAATATCATCCTCCGAAACTTCTGCGGCAGCACTGCATACAATATTACCGTGACCGGCAGAAGCACCGCCAGATATTGAATCGAAAAATAAGACGATATCGAACACATATTATTCTTCCTCTTGCAGACGTTCAATCATGTCCCACAAAGCCTCAGCAGAATTAAAGTTCTCCGGAATAATCTCTACCGTCGGAATCGTAATATCAAATTCCTCTTCAATCTCTGCCACAAGTGAGAGAATGGACAGGGAATCCAGATAATGCCCGTCAATCAAATCGGTGCAAGTCTCGTAATCTACCTCCGGCTGAATTTCCTCTAAAATTTCAAATAATCTTTCCATCTTTCCTTACCTCTTTTCATAATCTGGTGTATTCAGGGTGTCAGTCATCGTGTGTCTGCGCACAGTAGTAAAACTTCCATCCTGTTTTCTTAGTACAATTTCCGGCAAATCCCGGCTGAGAAACAGAGAAATCCCCTCTGTCATAGAATAGGCTCCGGTATTTTCAAATACCAGCACGTCGCCGATTTGTAAATCGGTCAGCGGGAGCTGTTTTACAAGAATATCATTGACCGTACATAACGAACCACAGATATTCCAATCCACTGCATCTTTCTGCTCCCCGGAAGAAAGATGTCTGATATGCGGACGCTTCATCGCCATAAACTGTCCGAAATAGGAAAGCTGATGCATACCGCCATCCACAATTGCATAATTTTGTTCATGATTTTTCTTGGCATCCACTACCTTCGTTAGGTAAGAACCACAACTCGCCGCAATACTGCGCCCCAGCTCCAGTGTAACCTTTCCTGAAAATCTCATTCCGGCAATCAGCTCTTTCAATTCCTGCAGGAAAGCCTCCTCATCAAAGTCCTCGCCCTCAAAGTAGGTAACCGGAAAACCGGGTCCAAACTCCAACTCTGCAGCATAATACCCGTACTTTTCCGCGAGAGTATCAAGAAAATCATCGATAGAAGTCAATTCTCTCCGGAGCTTTTTCACGGAAGTCTTCTGGGTTCCCGAATAATACTGAACCCCGCGAATATCCACCCACGGGCTCTCACGGTAATCTGCAACAATTTCCTCCAGCACCGCTTCATCTATTCCAAACTGGTTGCCGCTTGTCAGACGAAGGAGTAACGGAATCCGTTTTTTACAGTTCGACGCCGCCTGATGAAGCATCCGAAACTGCGCCATGGATTCCACAGTAAACATTCCCACCTGCGTCTCCTCCATCAGCTTCGTCATCTGCGCTGCATCTTTGTGGACGCCCGATATCACAAATTTTTCCGGAGGAGCCGCAAGTCTCTGACAAATCTCAAGTTCTCCCGGAGAGCATATCTCCAGACGTTCCACCATACTGCTGATTTCCTTAATCAGAAACGTATTTGCTTTTACCGCATAGCACAAATCCACCTCCGGCGGCAAATGCTCCCGCAAAAAAGCGATGCGCTTCTCCAGCACTTCCATATCAAATACATACATCGGTGTGGTTTTTAATTGTAACAACTCCCTGCACACGATACTGTCCATCTTTTATCCTCTCCTTTCCAGCAGACCTTTTCTGTCCACCTTTCCGTTCTTTGTAAGCGGAAATTCCGTGACCGGACAAAGAATCCCCGGCACCATGAAGATTGGCAAGAGCTCCCGCAATCTGCCGTGCAGTTCCTTTTTCTCGATTTCCCCGATATAAAATCCGTACAGCTTCTGCTTCTTCTCATCAAAAGCGCAGCAGCACCGCTCAATCCCCGGAATCGCAGAAATGGCAAGTTCAATCTCCTCCAGCTCAATCCGGTGCCCCATGTATTTGATTTGAAAGTCTTTTCTTCCGCTGAAAAAGAGCTCCCCGTCTTCTGAGTATCTCCCAAGGTCTCCGGTCCGGTAAATCCGCTCCGGATAGCAGTCATTCAGCGGATTTGCCGTAAATGCCTTCTCCGTCTGCTGTGGATTTTTATAATATCCAAGTGCAAGGGCAGACCCGCGGACACAAATCTCTCCCACCGTATCAGGCGTCGTAACCTCCCGGTCATCCCCATCCAGCAGAAAAACATGTTCGTTCGGAAACGCGCGCCCAATGGGAATTCCCTGTTCGTAGCTACGCTCCCTATCCAGAATATGATAGGTACAGTTGCAGGTAATCTCTGTGGGTCCGTACAGATTCACAAACTGTGCATTTGGGAGATGCTCCATCCATGTCCTCAAATGCTTTGCAGGCATCACTTCTCCACTGAACAATACCCTATCCACCGTTTCCGGCACACGATAATCCAATCCATGAAAGGTACTGATTAAGCAGAGCGCCGAAACTGCCCATATCATCGTGGTAACCTTTTGCTCACAGAGCAAATCCAGAAGTTCTTTGGGTCTTGAGAACAACTGCTTTGGAACTACCGTCAGCGTTCCGCCAACTTTCATGGCAGAATAGATGTCCTTCACAGACACATCAAAATCAAACGGCGCCTGATTTGCAATGATGTCTTCTTTCGTAATAGAAAAAAGCTCCGTAAAGACGTCAATAAAATCTATCACGGAACGATGGCTGACCACCACTCCTTTGGGCACACCCGTCGAGCCGGATGTGAAATTCGCATACAACGGGTCGGTGTCAATCATACGGGAACGAACCCCATTCAAAGCGCCCTCATCCACTGCGGTTGTCTGTAAATCCTCTATCAGCAATACCGCTTCCGCAGGAAACAACTCTCCTGCAATTTCCTTGTGAACTGCATCCGTAATCACATAACCCGCCTGCAGCACAGACTGAATCTGTGCCAGTCTTGACACCGGCAAATCCGGATTCAGCAGAACATAATACCCTCCTGCATAGACCGTTCCCCAAAAAGCACACAATGCCCGGATGCCTTTTTCCATCATCACCGCAACCGGGGTGCCGATTCGAGTCCTTTCTGCCATCGCCGACCCCACACGGCGACAGGCTTCTTGTAACTCTCGATATGTAATGCCTCCTTGTTCATCCGTGACAGCAATCTTATCCGGATAAATGGCTGCACTGTTTTCGAGATATTCCAGTACATTTCTCATTTGTTTTTTACCTCCCCCTCTCTGGCAACATAGGTGTAATTATATCAGCTATTACTTAAGAATTCAATTATGAAACACTAAGTTTTCCTTAAGATTGCCCAAATACGCAAATAAAAAGACCTTGTGCCGTTTCTGATACACAAAGTCCTCTGTTTTCATGCTTGCCTATGCTGTTTTTTCACTCTTGATTTTCAAGAGACCGCTTCGTATCAATGCCGGTCTCAGCGCATTATATACCACTGCTACCAGAATCACCGATACGACCGCATTCACAAATGTAGTCACGGTACTCCATTTTGCAAGCACGGATGCCACTTCCTGAGGCTGACCCAATATGTACTGTTTGTAAAAATAACCAACCAGAGGGTCTGCAACTACATTAAATGCCAAACCTGCAACAGAAGCAATCACGCTCCACTTAAACACATATTTCTTGTCCGTGCTTTCATTAATTTTTGCAACGCGGTGTGCAACCAGACCAACGATAAGACCGATGCAGAGCTTTAACACAAATGTCTTGGGAGCTACCGTAATATAAATCGGATCCATAATATCGGCAATCCCCATGCCAATCGCTCCGGCAAGTCCGCCATACCATCCTCCAAGCAACAATGCCCCAAGGACACAAACGGCATTTCCGATATGAAGCGATGTCGCATCTCCACCCGGAAGCGGAATTTTAATTTGTAAAAATGTAAAACATACATAACATAACGCTGCAATCAGTGCTGTCTGCGCAAGTTTTACTACTGTTTCATTTGTCTTTTTCATTTGAATTACCCCTTTCCTTTTTATGGAAGTATCGTATCACCAAACTGTCTCTTTGAAAAATGCCAATTTCAAGAATTTTTATAAGGACAGTTCGATAAATTCCATTTTTTTCGAAAAAGGCTTGCATTTCAAGAATAGCTGTTGTAGTATGTGCATATACTTAATGTAGTTTTAATAACTACTTGTTGCAATTTTTAGATTTTATGATGGGGAGGACATGTATATGAACAAGAAACATTTAAAAGATCCAGGAAGCGCAATTACTCATTTTATCGGCATGCTAATGGCGATTTTTGCAGGCATTCCTCTTATTTTAAAAGCAGCACAGGAACCCGGAAAAGTCTACCTGTTTTCTGCGATTGTTTACATTGCAAGTATGATTTTATTGTATGCTGCAAGCACGATTTACCATACATTTGATATTTCCGCGAAAGTCAATAAACGTTTGAAAAAGTTTGATCATATGATGATTTCCGTATTGATTGCCGGAAGCTATACCCCGATTTGCCTGCTTGTTCTTACCAAACCTTTAGGATACTTTTTACTGGCACTGGTATGGAGCTTTGCAATCCTCGGAATCTTAATCAAAGCATTTTGGATTAACTGCCCGAAGTGGTTTTCTTCCGTGCTGTATATCGGAATGGGCTGGACCTGCGTGCTTGCCTTTACACAGCTTTTAGATGCGATGTCTCCGGCAGCATTTGGATGGCTTTTAGCGGGCGGCATTATTTACACCATAGGTGGTGTCATCTACGCGCTGAAGCTTCCTATTTTTAATAACAAACATAAAAATTTTGGTACACACGAAATCTTTCATCTGTTTGTAATGGGAGGCAGTGCCTGCCACTTCATCGTTATGTATGCAGTCATGTGAAAAACAGGGTGATGGAATGTCTTTTGCAGCTTCCATCACCCTAGCTAAAATTTCTCTCTAGCCTATTCCCATGGCAAGACAAATCAGCCATAAAAGAAACAAATGCGCCGGATAAAAAACATAGAAAACCCATTTCAGACTCCATCCGCGCTTTCCGTTATAAAAACGAATCGGAAGCAATATCAGAAACGAACTTATCTCCAAAAAATCAAATACTGTCAGCACAACACACGTCACTGCCACTGCTTTCATCCGCTTCTTTCGCAACAAATACATTACTACGATTGCAAGAACGCCGAAAGCACCATAATCCGTCCGTAATAAGGCAGCCAGCGCAATGCCTGCAATCGCAATTCCACTCTTCATAAAAACTTTCCCGGCTTTCTTCCACTCGGAGGCTTCCACTGATTGGATTCCGATAATGGTAAGCAGCCCAATCGCTAACGTAAAGAAAACATTCTGGTGGCTAAATTCTATTATCTTGCCATCCATAATCTCTGCGTTTGATAACCCAAGCGCAAAATCAAACGGCATCTCTGAAATCAACGCAAACAAAACCATGCGTTTCAGATATTTCCAGCGATCATGTGTGTGTTCCACTCCCTCTACCAGCAAAAACACAAAGACAGGAAAGCTGAGTCTCCCAATGAGACGCATAATCAAATAAATCACCGGGAGCGGGTCTCCTACCCCCTCACTGCCAAACAGTCCTATTTCATTTTGAACCATCATCCGTTCTAGGATGGTCGCGGCAACATGGTCGATTACCATAGCAACCATGGCTATCATCTTAATGGTACTTCCACTGATTCCGCTCTTTTCTTTCATGCTTAAACTCTCTGATGCTTCCATTTTGACTACCTATTCGACTCCTACTCCTTTTCATTCATCTTCTACCAGATATACTTTATACCTCTACTGCTACATAACACAGCCATCGCATTTAGGAAAACCTTAAGCCAATTTCCATCAATCTCATCCAGAAAATAGTACATTACTCCAAAGACAATCAAAAACACGATAGCTTCCATCAAATATTCTTTGAAGTAACTGTGATAATCCTGCCAGCTTTTTTAAATAGTCTTTTAAAATCTTTTTTCCCTTTCATCTTAAATCCTCCTGTAAATGGAAAACACTCATTTGACGTCTAGTCTGTTGAAACTCTCGAAAAGGCGGATGCAAAAATAGCATCCGCCTTGAGATTAATCTTTCCAATACTCGTTTACTTTTTCTTCGGCCTCCTCTCTATTTACCTGAAATTTTACCGCAAAACGTTCTATCGTCTCCTCCCGGCTTTTCCCAAACTCCTGATAAACCTCAACCAGCCCTTTTTGTTCTCCACGAACTTCTCCACGAACTTCTCCACGTGCCTCTCCACGCGCCTCTCCAGTCTTAATTCCATTTTGATAGATTTCTTCTATTGCTTTACACATATTCCTTTCCCCCTTTCCATTATCCCGTTTCGTCATCTTCCGTAATTGTTCCGACTGCAGAAACTCTCCGATTGCCTGACTTGTATTGTAATCCAAGTGTTCGAAAAACGCCTTGTTTTT